>CALEIO010000057.1 GCA_937875885.1 uncultured Clostridia bacterium
TCCAAAAATCTAATTCCCAACCATTATCATCTGAACTAGTTTCTTCATATCCCATTTCAGTTAATAAAGTTTTTAATTTATATGGATTGATTGTATAAACAAAAAATCCTTAATTGCATAGTATGTAATGAATAAGCAATTAAGGGTGAGTGTATGGCACTTGATACAAGAGAATTGTTTGCAAGGCTGATAAGTTGTGAAGCAGGAGGTGAGGGTGACGACGGAATGCGTGCTGTAGCGTCTGTAATTATGAACAGAGCATACTCGACAACAGGTGAATTCAGCAGAGTAAGTAAGGGTGGGGATGTACGTGCTATAATAACACAAACCTGTCAGTTTGTTTGTATGAAAGAGTTTGTGAATGGTGTTTATAATTCGCAGAATGTATATAATATAACTCCCGATGATATACACTTATAATATGAGACCAACAGAAGAACATTATGAAATAGCAGATTGGGCTCTTGCAGGAAATACAGCCAGCTCTGTTGGTAATTCTATATTCTTTTTCAATCCATATAATCCCAGTTGCCCTAAATTCTTCCCCTCACAAGTAGGTGTTATTTATAACAGAGTAGGGGATCATTGTTTTTATGCTCCCACCAATGCTTATGCAAATACTTGATAAGGAGAATATGATGGCTGATACATTTGATTTGATGACTATTTACGGCATACCACCGGCACGATACAGCGAGGATAATCCTGATGATTTATTTCTGAAGGGGTTGCCCTCGTTGGAGCAGATTGCTGCATATAATCTGGCAAATGCTCAATATATGGCAGAACAGAATTCTCAGACAGGTAGCCAGATGCAGAGTGTGGGTGCGCAACAGGTTCCTGGAATTGGTACAGGTATGTCTACACCGACAACTGCAGTGAACGGAGATGATGTGAATTCTTTAGCTTCGCTTTTGTCTATACAGACAGGATCAGCATCAGGTGAGTTGCCGTCGATTGGAGGAGACAATTTAACACAGCTGATTACTGATTACAGCAAACCTTATCCTGTAACAGCAGAAAGTATTCAATATCTGAATGGATTTATACGGACACAGATAGGCAGACGCGCCCAGATACAGTTTCTGATGGGAAATTCTGAACTTATAGAGAAAGACGGATTTCTCTTGGGCGTGGGAGCAAATTATATACTTATAAATGAAATAGGAACAAATGATATAACCGCTTGTGATTTTTACAATATCAAATTTATCAGATTTCTGTATTAAGCAGTTCTGAAATTATAGGGTTAGATAGCAAAAATCCTTTTTCGTTTAGAATAATTGAATCACTATTTATAGTAATATATCCGAGCTTTTCAAAGTAGCGGGCTTTGGTCATAAATGCGGCTGAAACCTTTTTGTTGAAAAGCTCTTTATATTTTTTGAAGCTGAATCCGTAATCTGTGCGGAGAGTTAACATTATGTATTCTTCTGCTGTTTTGCCTTCTGATTCAAACTGAATGTTTTCAGGTGCGAATGATGAAATCTGTGAGGGGTAGTAGAATCTTTTATTGTTAAGCATTGAGTGTGCGGATGGTCCGATTCCAAGATAATCCTCAAGAATCCAGTATTTCATATTGTGTCTGCTAATGTTATCATTTTTGCAGAAATTAGATATTTCATAGTGTCTGAATCCCTTTTGATTCAATGTATCGCAGGTTTGATTGTACAGGTCTACCATCATATCCTCATCTGCAAAAGTAAGGTTGTCGGGATTTGAGAAGAAACGTGTGTTTTCTTCGATTTTCAGCATATAGGTGCTGATGTGTTGTGCATCTGAATCAATGCAGAATCTAAGTGTTTTGTTTAAGGAATCGGCATTCTGCAAGGGAATTCCCAACATTACATCTAATGAAAAATTAGTGAGGTTTGCTTTGTGAAAAGCTTCGATAGCTTTTTGTGCATCCTTTGATGTGTGGGATCTGCCAAGAAGTTTTAGCTCTTCGTCATTTGATGTCTGAAGACCCATAGATATACGGTTGAGTCCATATTTTGAAAGTACAGGCAGATCAAGAGTAGCTGCGGAGTTTGGATTCATTTCCATTGTTATCTCTGCATCTTTTGTTACGTTCATAGTGGATGTTATTTTATCCAGAAGATCAGATAATAAATCTGTACCCAATACACTTGGTGTTCCGCCGCCAAAATAAACTGTGTCTATATGTTTATTGCATAGAGCATTCTTTTGCCAATAGTCTACGGATTCTTTAACCTTATTCACGTATTCAATCTGCTGATCTTCTGATGCGTTTATGCTGTAAAAATCGCAGTAATTGCATTTTCTGACACAGAAAGGAATGTGTATGTATAAGCCTGTGTTGTTCATTTATCCGACTCCATTCGTATATATAAGGGTTGAGGCAGAAACCGAGTGGTCTCTGCCTCAATTTGGAAGGTATATGAAAAATAGGAAAGATTTAATTTATATTGATATTTTAACAAAATAACTAAAATATGTCAAGTATATGAATAAGTTTTCTACAATTCTTTAACATAAGTATAGTAACTTAAATTCGGTACAACTTGACATATTTTCTGTCAGAAAGTATAATATATGATTGGAAATTAATGTATTGGAGAATTGAAAGTGAGTAAATTAACCGACGAAATCAAAAGAAGACGAACTTTTGCTATTATCTCTCACCCTGACGCAGGTAAGACAACACTTACTGAAAAACTGCTTCTTTACGGTGGTGCAATTAACCTTGCAGGCTCTGTTAAGGGTAAGCGTACATCAAAGCATGCTGTGTCTGACTGGATGGAGATTGAAAAGCAGAGAGGTATTTCTGTTACATCATCTGTAATGCAGTTTAAGTATAACGGATATTGCATCAATATTCTTGATACACCCGGACACCAGGATTTCTCTGAGGATACCTATCGTACACTTATGGCTGCAGACTCTGCAGTAATGGTTATCGATGCTTCCAAGGGTGTTGAGCGACAGACAATCAAGCTTTTCAAGGTTTGTGTGATGCGCAATATACCTATCATCACTTTCATTAATAAAATGGACCACGAATCCAAGAACCCCTTTGACCTTCTTGATGAAATTGAGCAGGTGCTTGGAATCAATACCTGCCCCGTAAACTGGCCTATCGGCTCCGGTCGTGATTTTAAGGGAGTTTATGACAGAGCAAGCAAAAGCGTGCTGGCATACACTGCAAACAATGGTCAGAAGGAAGTTGAAGAGAAAATTATTCCCATCGACAGCCCTGAACTTGTAGATACTGTTGGTCAGTATATGATTGATGATTTCCTTTCTGAAATCGAACTTCTTGAGGGTGCGGGCGATGAACTGAACCTTGATCTTGTTCGTGAAGGTAAACTTACACCTGTGTTTTTCGGCTCTGCTCTTAATAACTTTGGTGTTGAGCCTTTCCTTAAAGACTTCCTTGAGTTTACTACATCTCCGTTGCCCAGAGAAACCGATGAAGGTATTATTGAACCTGATTCTGACTTTATGTCTGCTTTTGTATTCAAGATCCAGGCTAATATGAACAAGCTTCACCGTGACAGAATTGCTTTTATGAGAATCTGTTCAGGTAAGTTTGATAAGGATATGGAAGTTTCTCATGTGCAGGCAGGCAGAAAGATTAAACTTTCACAGCCGCAGCAGATGATGGCTTCTGACAGAGAAATGGTTGAAGAAGCCTACGCTGGAGATATTATCGGTATTTTTGATCCGGGTATTTTCTCCATTGGTGATACTGTTTGTTCTATGGGACATAAAGTTAAGTTCAAAGGTATTCCTACCTTTGCTCCCGAACATTTTGCTCTTGTAAGACAGAAAGATACAATGAAGAGAAAACAGTTCATCAAGGGTACTTCACAGATAGCACAGGAAGGTGCAATTCAGATTTTCCAGGAACTTGATGCCGGTATGGAAGAGGTAATTGTTGGCGTTGTTGGCACACTTCAGTTTGACGTTCTCAAGCACAGACTCGAATCAGAATACAACGTTGATATTATTATGACATCTCTGCCTTATCAGTTTATTCGTTGGATTGGTAATGCTGATCTTGATCCTAAAACTCTTGACCTTGCTTCTGATACAAAGCGCATTCAGGACCTTAAGGGTAATCATCTGCTGCTGTTTACAAGTGAATGGAGTATCGACTGGGCGCTTGATCACAACAAAGGCCTCATCCTTGAAGAGTTTGGAAGAAATTCCTGATGACAAAAATTAAATAGGACACGCAAATAAATTGCACTCCCTGAATATGATTGTAAAAAATCATAGGGAGTGCTTTTTGTGTTTCAGCTGTTAATGATGATGCTAAATTATTGTTATTTTTTTGTTTTGCATGTCTGTAAAGGAGGGTCATTTCCCAAGCCGCTTAGCTCAAAAGTTGAACAAGAGTATCTTGAGAAAGCAAGGAATGGCGATATTTCTGCAAGAAATAAGCTTGTTGAGCATAATCTGAGGTTGGTGGCTCATATTGTTAAGAAGTACTATGCGACACAAACAGACCACGATGACTTGGTTTCAATTGGTACTATTGGTCTGATTAAAGCTATAAATACCTTTGATGTTGATAAGAATATCAAACTGTCAAGCTATGCAGCCAGGTGTGTTGAAAATGAGATTCTGATGTATTTTCGAAATTGCAGAAAGTCTGCATCTGATGTGTCCCTTAATGAAACTATAGATACTGATAAAGATGGCAATCCGCTTACACTTATTGATATTCTGTCGGTAGAAGAGAATTTTGCGGATCAATTGGATGTTAAAGTAAAGTCCGAAAAATTAGGCAGATACATCAATGCTGTTTTAGACGAAAGAGAAAAGCAGGTAATTATACTCAGATACGGCTTAAATGGAAATGAATCTCTGACACAGCGGGAAATTGCCGAAAAACTCGGTATATCCAGGTCATATATATCCAGAATTGAGAAAAAAGCTTTATATGAACTGCGGAAAATGTATGAGCGCAATTAGAATAATTTAGCAATGGTGTTTATACAGAAACAAAGAAATGTACCTATTGCTAATGGAATCAAAACAGAAACAAATGTCCATAGTTTGCTGTCTGTTTCTTTTTTTATTGCAAAACAGGTGGTTGAACATGGGAAGTGAAACAGACAGAAGATGCAGACAGCTATTGCTGTTATAATTGTCCAGCCATTGTTATTCAATATAGTTCCAAGTTCAGATATAGAACTGTATTCTGTTAAGGTTGTGCTGTTTATATAACCCATAAGTATTATGGGCAGTACAATTTCGTTTGCAGGAAATCCCAGGATAAATCCGAGAAGTATGAATCCATCCATTCCAAGTTTTTTGCCTAACGGATTCAGAAATTCTGCCAGGTGTGCGAATATGCTGCTGGTTCCGAAATTAATATTCGAAAGAAGCCATATAACAATTCCTGCCGGAATGGAAATTAGTATCGCTCGTGATAATACATAAATCACTTTTTCTTTTATGGTTGCAACTATAGTTTTTATGATTTTTGGTTTTCTGTATGGTGGCAATTCGATAATGAAAGAAGAAGTTTCGTTTGATGCGATTACTTTTGATAGTATAAATGCGGTGATGAAAGTTACTACAAAGGATAACAGTATTAGTGACGTTAACATAAAAGCTGAAGCTATGTTTTTGTATGCCTGGTTTGCTTTGCTTGAAAAGTACAGACTGATTATTGCTATGAGCGTGGGCAGTCGACCATTACAAGGAACAAAACTGTTTGTTAATGCAGATATCAGTCTTTCTTTTTTTGTAGACATAATTCTGCAACCTAACACTCCACATGTGTTGCACCCGAAACCCATAAGCATTGTAAGTGACAATTTACCGTTGACTCCGGATTTTTTGAATATACTGTCAAGCATAAAGGCTATTCTGGGTAGATATCCTGAATCTTCTAAAAGTGCAAACAGAGGGAAGAATATAGCCGCTGGCGGTAACATTACGGATATAACCCAGGTTACTGTTGCGTATATTCCATCAACTATAAAGCTTGTTATTCTGCTGTTTATGTTTATATATTGCAGAAGATTTTCAAGGTGTTCCTTTATATATCCAAAACTACAACTGAGCCATTGGCTAGGGTAGTTTGCACCAATAATAGTCAGCCAGAAAATCAACAGAAATATTGCCAGCATTATAGGCACACCTGTTATTTTGGAGGTAAAAAGTTTATCCAGTTTTCTGTCTTTTTCTGTGTATGCGTTGCCTTTGGTTGTGGTTGCTATATTGTATATTCTCTCAGCTAACAGTGATAACTGAACGGTTTCTTCTTCCTGTGAAAAACTATTTGATATGTTGTTAAACTCACAGTTTTTGTATGTGATAATTTTCGTGTCTGCAACATCTGTAGCGGTTTCTATGAGTTTTGTTATGCCTTTGTTGTTGAGAGCGGAAATTGTAACTACCGGTATTCCTAATTGTAATGATAACTCATCAAGATCTATAGTAATGTTTTTCTTTTTAAGCTCATCTGTCATATTAAGGCACATAACGCATTTGGTTGTTTTTGTAAGGATTTGTAGTGTCAATAGAAGGCTTTTTTCTAAAAAGCAGCTGTTTGCTACTATTATGGCGCAGTCATAGTCTTTTCCAGAAATGATGTCATTTGCAATAACTTCTTCTGCAGAGTTGCTGTGCAGAGAATAGATTCCCGGCAAATCAGTAATAATGCATTCTGAATTTTTGAATGTAAATCTGCCCTTGGTAGATTCAACTGTTTTGCCTGACCAGTTTCCGGTGTGTTGGCTTTCCTTTGTCAACCTATTGAACAGGGTGCTTTTTCCGACGTTCGGGTTCCCCACAAGCAGGAGCTTGTAGATTTTGTTTGTGTGGGGGAGTGGACTTTCTGATGTTGGCTTCGTATTAATCACCGACTATCTGAAATTACGTTGATATTTTTTGCGTGTGATTTTCTTATAGCGACTATTGTGTTTTTTACTTCGTATGCTGTAGGTCCCCAGAAGGGTGCTCTGAATATGGGCTTTATGGTGCTTCCTTTGATTATTCCAAGTTCCATCAATCTGTTTTTGTTTCTTTCGCATGAGTCTATGCTGTCTACAATGACACTTTTTCCAAGATGTGCATTGTTTAGTGTAATGGCTTTCATTGAGTGCTCTCCCAGATATCAATTATTGTATTTTATGTTTAATGTGTGGTTTGTGTGTCTGAAGATTTTATTTACGGGTGATGTAATGTTCAGAAAAACATATTTTTTGATAAACATTCTGTGCTTTTTTATAGCGTTGATTCTGCTGTATAAGTCAGTAGAAGCTGTTGGGGTTAATTCTTCGCTACAGTTAGCTGCTGAAAAGGTAAGGATAGTTATTGATTGTGGTCACGGTGGCGAAGATGGCGGTGCTGTGTCTGTAGATGGTTTGCTTGAGAAAGATGTAAATCTTCAGATTGGTTTAGTTCTTGAAAAATTGTTTGTATCAGGTGGCTTTGAGGTTGTGATGATACGAAATACCGATACAGCTATATATGATGAAACTGCTAAGACTCTGCGTGAGAAAAAAGTGTCAGATTTACATAATCGCTCTGATGTTTGTAATAGTGATGAAAGAAATGTGTATATAAGCATTCATCAGAATAAGTTTGAAGATGCCAGGTATTCAGGTGCTCAGGTGTTTTATTCGAAAAATAATGTTAAGAGTAAAGAGTTGGCGGAGTCTGTACGTAAATCAGTAAACAATTTGATTCTGCCGGAAAATAAAAGAGAATGTAAAGAAGCAACAGAAAGTATATATGTACTCAACAAAGCTTTGGTGCCTGCCATATTGGTTGAGTGCGGATTTCTTTCTAACTACCAGGAGGCAAAACTGTTAAGTACAGAACAATACAGGAATCAGATGGCATATTCCATATATTGCGGTTTTCTTGAATATTATTATACGTAGATAATTAGAGGTTTCTTGACAAAAACGCTTTTGAACATTAAAATTATAGTATATGATTTTAGTTTTCGGAAGTGAGTATATATGGCGAAAATAAAGAGTGCATATATTTGCAGCGAATGTGGTTACGAATCACCTAAATGGTACGGAAAATGTCCTTCTTGCGGTGAATGGAATACTATGAATGAAGAGGTTGTAACGAAGAGTGATAAAACTTCATTTGGTAATAAGCAAGCTGTTTATACAAAGCCTGTAAGCATAACAGAGATATCTACTAAAGATGAGCACAGATATGTTACAGCTATATCTGAACTTGACAGAGTTCTGGGTGGAGGAATTGTTAAGGGTAGCCTTATACTTTTAGGCGGTGACCCAGGAATTGGTAAATCTACAATACTTCTGCAGATTTGCAGACAGCTTTGCAGCAGTCTTA
>CALEIO010000058.1 GCA_937875885.1 uncultured Clostridia bacterium
TTCTTTGTGAGTAGATTGTACCGGCAAACTCGTAATTTCCCAGATAATTGTGGTGCAGATAGTAGTTGTCATCACCATTTGTGCTTTGCGCAACAGGGTAGTCTATGACAGTGCCGGGAATTCTGATCCAAGCATAAAGGTCGGAGTTCATTTCTTTGAGCTCTTTGAAGTTTATGGGATTTGTAGCCAGGGGCTCGGTTGTAGGAGCTACTGTTTCCACAACTTGGGGAGCAGTGGTGGAAACAGGGTTAGTAACCTGGCTGTAATCGTCAGGGTCCATCTTGCCGCCGGTGCATCCGTCAAGGCAACTGCATCCGCTTAATGTGGAAACAAGAGCGATAACTGCAAGCATAAAAGATATTATAGAAATGTATCGTTTGTTGTTTTGCGAAAACATAATTAATACCTCGCCTTTAGTGTTGTAAAAGCATATATAATTATTATACATAATTAATCCATTGATGTCAATTGAAAAAGCAGAAACGTAAGCCCTGAAAGAGATGAATTTTATGTGAAAAAAGAAAGGTGAAAGTAATAAAAAAAGAAGCCCCGCAAAAGCGGAGCTTCTGTAAAGTTCAGATAAAATTAAGCGTTTGCTTTTTTCTTAAGAACAACAACTGCAGCTACTGCCATTGTAACAATTGCGCCCATAGCAACGAGTGTTGCTGTGTTTACATTGCTGTCAACGTCAACACCTGTGATAGGAGAAGTGTTGTCCTGGGGAAGTGTAGTAACAGGTTTGGAAGAAGGAGCTGTAACATCTTCGTCGATCTTAACAAAGTGTGCCTCTGCTCTGATGTTGCTTGAGCCTGTGGGCTTGATAACGATTACGGGTGTTGTAAGGCTACCCTCAATGATGTCGAACTCACCGTAGATGAACTCCCAGTGAGAGAACTTGTAGCCCTTGGAGTAGTCAAACTTCTCAACAGCCTTGATCAGACCCAGATTGCCCTCCTGAATCAGATCCAGGAACAGCATGCCGCGGCCCACATAACGCTTGGCGATGGAAACGACCAGACGCAGGTTGGCTTCAGTCAGCTTGTTCTTGGCTTCCTGGTCACCCTCGGATACCAGCTTGGCAAGCTCCACTTCCTCTTCGGCGCTCAGCAGTCGCACCTGACCGATTTCCTTCAGGTACATACGAACGGGG
>CALEIO010000059.1 GCA_937875885.1 uncultured Clostridia bacterium
CAGTCATTGTCAGCTCCCTCCTTTGAAAGCGGTACGGAATATTCTCCCAATGCGAGTGCCTCTCCGAGGACATTTTTGAAGGGCTGAGCCTCGTCTGCTCTCAGCGCCTCCGCGGATGCGGAATCGGAAATGGACAGCTCGGAGGCGTCGTATTTGTAGAGAACGGAGCAGAGATCGAGAATACCCTGCATATCCGTTATGATCTTCTCCCGAGAATTTTCGGAGAGGCGGAGTCTTGAATTTTTTTCAAGCTCAATGATACATTCATTTGTTAATTTGATACTGTTCATATATTCACGTCCTTATATTAGATCCTTGGTAAGGTGCTTTACCGCTTCTCCTGCGGCAATAAGTCCCGCAACGGAGGGGACAAAGGAAACGCTTCCCGGGACGGAGCGCTTGCCGTCCTGAAGCTGCTTTTTCGGCTTGATGGGCGACTCCTCGGACAATATCCCCGGTGTAGGTGGAATCGGACCCAAGGGCGCAGGTGACCTTATTGCAAAATTCGGCAGTCTGCAGGCTGTGTATGATAACATCGACTCCCCAGACATCAAGGACTCTGTCCGCAAAAAGCTTGTGGCAGACAAGGAGAATGCATTCTTAAGCCTTATGCTGGGCGAGATTTGCAAGACTGTGCCCATCGACACAACCCCCGACAATTACAAGGTTGAGATGAAAGACCCCAAAGCCGCCGCCAGATATATGGCAAGGCTTGAGCTCTTTAAGCTTATTGATAAATTCGGTCTTAACGAGGACGTGGACTTTTCTGAAGAAAGTGTTCAGGAGAAGATTTCCGTCAAGGTTACAGACCTGGAAGATGTAAATGATATTTCTTCTTTAGAAAATACAGTTGCAGACCTGATTACAGAAAACGGCGAGTTCAAGGCGTTTTGTATTTATACTCCCGAGGCTGTTTACCGCTGTGCAAATGAGTCTGCGTTTGAAAGCTTTCTTGCTGACAGCAGAAGCAAGTGCTTCTATGACACAAAGCCTGTGTATGCCTATGCAGACAGCAAGGGCATCGGGATGGCTACAGCAGAGTTTGATGTGTCACTTGCGGCATATCTGCTGAATCCCTCCTCCTCGGACTACTCTCCCGAAAGACTCTGCGCAGAGTACAGAATTGACCTGCCCGAGGTACAGGGTGAGGGTGTGGAGCCTGCCTTTGCGGCTTTGCCCACTATTGCAGAAAAGCTCCGCCGGGAGATTGCAGACAAGCAGCAGACAAAGCTCCTTGAGACAATCGAACTGCCCCTTTCAAAGGTGCTTGCAAGAATGGAAAACATCGGCTTTGCAGTAGACAGAGAGGGTATTGAAAACTACGGTGTATTCATCGGCGAAAAACTTGCGCTCTTTGAGCAGGAGATATACAACGCTGTGGGTTACGAGTTCAACATAAACTCTCCCAAACAGCTGGCAACTGCACTCTTTGAGAAGCTGATGCTTCCTGCAAAGAAAAAGACAAAGAGTGGCTACTCTACCAATGCAGACGTGCTGGAGGAGCTGCGACCTTACCACCCTGTGGTGGGTATGATACTTGAATACCGCACCTATGCAAAGCTTAAGTCCACTTACTGCGAGGGACTTCTTAAGGTTATAGCTGAAGACGGTCGTATCCACTCAAGCTTTAACCAGAAAGAAACACGTACAGGCAGAATCAGCTCCACAGAGCCTAATCTGCAGAATATTCCCGTGCGCACAGAGCTTGGCAGAGAGCTGCGAAAGTTCTTTGTGGCAAAAGAGGGCTGTGTGCTGGTGGACGCTGACTACTCCCAGATTGAACTGCGAGTGCTTGCAGATATTGCAAAGGATGCCAATATGACAAAGGCGTTCCTTGACAATACGGATATCCACACAGTTACTGCTTCACAGGTTTTCTCTATGCCTGCGGATATGGTGACTCCTCTTATGAGAAGCCGTGCCAAGGCTGTTAACTTCGGCATTGTTTACGGCATCGGTGCTTTTTCACTTTCAAAGGATATCGGAGTTACAAACAAAGAAGCATCCGAGTATATAAAGAGCTACCTGCGTCATTACTCAGGTGTTGACGGATATATGAAGAGTGTTATCGAAAACGCAAGGCTCACAGGCTTTGTAGAGACACTCTTCGGCAGAAGACGCTACCTGCCCGAGCTTACCGCAACAAATCATATGACCCGAGCATTCGGCGAGAGAGTTGCACGTAATATGCCCATCCAGGGCACAGCGGCAGATATCATCAAAATTGCAATGATAAGGGTTGACGAACGCCTTAAAAAAGAGGGTATGGAGTCAAGACTTATTCTGCAGGTTCACGATGAGCTTATTGTTGAGGCTCCTGTGCACGAGTCGATGATGGCGGCTATGATTCTGCAGGAGGAAATGGAAAACGCTGTGAAGCTTTCTGTGCCCCTGGTGGCAGAGGCATCTATGGGCGCTTCCTGGTATGACGCCAAAGGCTGATTGAGATTATGAAAAAGATATTATTTCTATGTACGGGCAATACCTGCAGAAGCCCTATGAGTGAGGGCTTTTTCTCGGCTATGTGCAAGGAGAGAAATCTGCCTTATACTTGTGAGAGTGCAGGACTTGCCACAATTACAGGTCTCCCTGCAGCGGAAAATTCCGTCAGGGCTATGAGTGAATACGGCGTTGATATTTCTCACTACACATCCACCTCTGTGGATGACCTTAATCTTGATGATTACTATCTGTTTGCTGTTATGACTCAGGACCACAAGGATGAGCTTGTGTACTGTGGTGTGCCTGCGGAGAAGATATATATTCTTGCCCGTGACACAGGGGGAATCGGCGACCCTTACGGTGGGTCACCTGCAATTTACGCGGTGTGTGCCAAGGAAATAAAACAGGCTGTTGAGGATTTGATTTTGTATCTGGGAGAGCACAATGGAGATTAAGAAACTTACAACAGAAAACACAGAAAGTGTTTACAGAGTGCTCTGCGATGCCTTTGATAACCCTTGGTCGGCAGATACGGTAAACACCCTTTTGCAGAGCAATCAGGCTGTGTGCTTTGGTGCTTTTGAGGGTGAAGAGCTTGTAGGCTACGTTGCCCTGGAATGGGTGTTTGACGAGGGTAGCCTTACCGATATTGCAGTGCTGAAAGAATACAGAGGCAGAGGAATTTCAAAGCTTCTTATGGATGAGCTTGTGAAAGCGGCAAAGGAGCAAAAGCTTCAGTTTGTGACATTAGAGGTGAGAGTGGGCAACGTGCCTGCCATCAGCCTTTACAGAAGCTACGGCTTTGAGGATGTGGGCAAACGCCCTGCATACTACAAAAATCCCACCGAGGATGCCCTGCTTATGACAAAGAATCTGTAAACTGAATTAAGTGCTGAATAAAGAATCCCGATGCGGTTGTGCATCGGGATTTTTGCTGTCTTTGGGGTTGGAGAAAGTCTTTGTGGGGTGTAGGAAATGAGCGTGGTGAGATAGTTTAAGGTTTAAGTGTGGAAATATAAACAGTGGAAAACAATAGTGTGCAGATACAAAAACTCCCCTTGGAAAACCAAGGGGAGAAAAGTTTGCCTGTAATTGTATGAATTATTCAGAAGCGTAGTTGCTGAAGTAATTCTGAACAAGGATAACAGGTGTACCTCTGTCGCCTGAGCCACTTGTCAGGTCACACAGAGAACCTAAAAGGTCGGTGAGCTGTCTGGGTGTTGTACCCTGGGACTGCATGCTGCCCACAAGGTCGCCCTCTTTGCTCTTGATGAGGGACTTGAGTGCTTCTGCAAGTTCCTCGCCTGAAAGATCTGCA
>CALEIO010000060.1 GCA_937875885.1 uncultured Clostridia bacterium
TTGCAAACCTGATATTGCTCACCTCAAACATGGCGCAATATTTTATCAAAAAAAACGCTTGCACGCCACACCGCGATATGATATATTATGCGCCGTTTTCCCCCCATTGCTCGGGTGGTGAAATTGGCAGACACGCATGCTTGAGGTGCATGTGGAGAGATCCTTGCGGGTTCGAGTCCCGCCCCGAGCACCAATCAAGAACGCTGCAATCGCAGCGATTTTTTTTTTTGCAGTGATATAACAAACGGCAGAAAATGAAATTTGAGGTGATGAATATGGTTACGTTAACGATAGACGGCGTGGAGATAAAAGCAGAGGAAGGCTCCACTATTCTCACGGCGGCGGCAATGGCGGGGATTGAAATTCCCAATCTTTGCTACAACGGAAATCTTAAAATATACGGTGCCTGCGGTATCTGTGTTGTTGAAGCAGAGGGAATCCCCAAGCTTCTGCGCGCTTGCAGCGCAACTGTTTCTGAAGGAATGGTTGTAAATACAGAGTCAGAAAGAGCTGTAAAAGCAAGAAAAGTTGCACTTGAGCTTCTTATGAGTGACCATAAAGGCGACTGCCTTGGTCCTTGTGTACTCAACTGCCCTGCGGGTACAAACTGCCAGGGATATATCAAGAAAATTGCAGAGGGTAATGACAAAGAAGCTGTAAAAATCATCAAAGAAAAGCTTCCTTTGCCCGCTTCAATCGGCAGAGTTTGTCCTCATCCTTGCGAAACAGCCTGTCGCAGAGCTTTGGTTGAAGAGCCTCTTTCCATTGCTTTTCTCAAATACTTTGCCGCAGACAACGACCTTGCATCTGATACCCCCTACAAACCCCAGGTAAACCCCTCAACAGGCAAAAAGGTTGCTGTAATCGGTGGTGGTCCTGCAGGTCTTACAGCTGCAAACTATCTTGCAATTGCAGGTCACAAGGTGACAATTTTTGATGCTATGCCCAAAATGGGCGGTATGCTCCGCTACGGTATTCCCGAGTATCGTCTTCCCAAGGCTATCCTTGATAAAGAGATTGCTCTTATCGAAGACCTGGGAGTTGAGATGAAAAACAACGTAAAAATCGGTGTCGACATAGCTTTTGGAGACATCACAAAAGATTTCGATGCAACCTTGGTTGCAATCGGCGCCTGGAACTCTATGGGTACCCGCACAAAAGGCGAAGACCTTGAGGGTGTTGTAGGCGGCATCGATTTCCTCCGCAGAGTTTCCCTTGGCGAAGAAGTAAACATCGGCAAAAACGTAGCCGTTGTCGGCGGTGGTAACACAGCTATGGATGCTTGTCGCACAGCTGTACGAGTTGGCGCCGAGAATGTATATGTAATTTACAGAAGAACAAGAGCAGAAATGCCCGCTGAAGACATCGAGATAGAAGAAGCAATGGAAGAGGGAGTGGAGTTCCTTTTCCTCACAAATCCCGACGAATACCTGGGCGAAGACGGAAAAATCAAGCAGGTTAAGCTTCAGGTTATGGAGCTTGGTGAGCCTGATGCTTCCGGCAGACGTTCACCCGTACCCGTTGATGGAGAGTTCAGATATCTTGATGTAGACACAGTTATTGCTGCAATCGGTCAGAAAGTTAACGTAAGCGGTTTCGAAGCTCTTGAGCTTAACTCAAGAGGCATCATCAGCGCAGATGAGTACACCTTCCGCACAAATCTGCAGGGTGTTTTCGCAGTTGGCGATGCTACAAACCGAGGCGCTTCCATTGCAATTGCTGCAATCGGCGAAGCACAGAAAGCTGCAGGAGTTATCGACAGCTACCTTAAGGGCGATTGCATTCCTTACACTGCACCTTTTGTATCAAAGAAAACCGTAACTGCAGAAGATTTTGCAGACAGAGAAAAACTCCCCCGTGCAAAGATGCCACACAGAAGTGCCGAAGAAAGAAAGCACGATTTCAAAGAAATCAACCTGGGATTCTCTGAAGAAACTGCAAGAGCAGAAGCAAAAAGATGTCTTGAATGCGGATGCCACGATTACGAGGACTGTTCTCTTATCCGCCACGCTAACAGATATCCCCTCAACCCCTCTCGTTTTATGGGCGAGATTCACACAGGCTTTATGGAGCAGAAGCTGGTTTCTATTGAGAGAAACCAGGACAAATGTATTCTGTGCGGTCTTTGTGTGCGCGTTTGCGACGAAGTTGCAAACAAGGGTATTTTAGGATTTGTAGGCAGAGGTTTTGATACCGTAATCAAACCCGAATTCAACAATCCCGAAACTATTGCTTGCTGCAAATCCTGCAACAAGTGTGCCGAAGCTTGTCCCACAGGCGCTCTGAAAATTCTCAATAAATAACTGATTTACATTAATAAACGCCGCAGAAGTTTTCCTCTTCTGCGGCGTTCTTTTTCTATTTTTTATCCTTATACTATTCTGTTTTTGTTTTCTCCGCTGTAAAATCCTGCAATGTTTTCTGAAATCTTTACAACACAGCGGTTTCTTGCTTCAAAGGCACCCCAACCCATATGAGGAGTCAGGCACACGTTGTCGTATCCCAATATTTCTGTATAAGGATGCTCTGCAGGGAAAGGCTCTGCTGAATAAACATCCACACCAAGAGCTCCAAGTCTGCCTTCTTTTATTGCATCTGCCAGAGCCTGCTCGTCGGCAACTGCACCTCGGGCTGTGTTTACAAGAATAGCAGGAGGCTTCATTTTAGAAATTCTTTCTCTGCTGATAATACCTCTGGTGCTGTCAGAAAGGGGTAGGTGCACAGTGATTATATCTGCCTGCTCGCAGATTGTGTCCACATCCGCAAGGGGGAATTTTCCCTCCTGCTTTCTGCGGCAAACCATCACCTTACAACCCAGCGCCTGTGCAATTTCTGCAACCTTTGTGCCGATTGCTCCGCCACCTACAACACCCCAGGTCATAGCAGAAATCTCGTGATATACGGGTGTGAGCTTGTTTGCAACTGATGATGCGCTGTACTCGCCTGAATGCACACACTCTCTGTATTCTCTCAAGTGAGTTGCCAATGAGAGCACCATAGCAAGTGTAAGCTGTGCTACGCTGTCTGTGGAGTAACCGGGCACATTGCAAAGAGCAATGCCTTTTTCTTTGCAGAATTCTGTGTCAATATTGTCGTAACCTGTAGCGGCAACACAGATAAGTTTTACCTGTGTATCTTCACCCAAGGTATCTTTATTAAGCTTTATTTTGTTTGTCACCACAACCTGCGCTTCTGCTGTTCTTTCTTTTACATACTCTGCGTCGGTTGTGTCAAACACTTCACATTCACCCAAGGCTTTTATGGGGGAAAGGTCAATATCTTCGCCTAATGTGCTTTTATCAAGGATAACTATTTTCACTCAAAACACTCCTTTTCTTATATTATTATAGTGTATCTTCAGAAAGTTATCAATGCTTTTATACATAGCAAAAAGCGGCGCCGCAAAAAGGACACCGCTTTGATTGTTTCTGATTAGTTTTTGGGGAGAATTTTCTCAACACCGCCCATATAAGGACGAAGTGCAACGGGGATATTTACAGAGCCGTCTGCGTTCAGGTTGTTCTCGAGGAATGCGATAAGCATTCTGGGAGGAGCAACAACTGTATTGTTAAGTGTATGGGGAAAATAGTTGTCCTTTTCTTTTCTTCTGACTCTG
>CALEIO010000061.1 GCA_937875885.1 uncultured Clostridia bacterium
AATTGCAACACTTGCTCCTGCAACAGGGATTGCAAGCATAGTGTTTTTTGTACCTTTTTTGCTGATTGCTGTGTAGATTACTGCAGGCAGGTAGCCGCAAAGTACTCTGGGTACAACACACATCACAAAGGTGAAGAAAGGGTTGATTGCAAGCAGTGCCATTCCTACAAAGTCCATAGCAAAGCAGGTGTAAAAACTTGTAAGTCCGAAGATTGTTCCCAGAATAATGCCGCTTCTGGCACCCAGTACAATGCTTCCTACAGCCACAGGCAGAGTAAGAAGTGTCATCTTGACAGGGCCTATGGGAATGTAACCGATAGAAGTGAAAGTCATAAGGATAATCAATGCCGCAAGAATAGCGGTCATGGTCATCTCAATCACTAAAGGGTTGATGGTTGATCTGCGTTTTGACATAAAAATACCTCCTGCTGTCTCCCGAAAACGGTGAGACGCAATATTTATTTAACAGCCGAAGCTGTTGTTAACACAGTGATATACGGACAAGCGATGTCCGAATTTTAAGTTGGAGAAATTAAATGTTTTTGTTGTAGATGATTCTGAGTCCCTGAAGCATCAGGTCGTCGCGGAGTTCAATCTTGTGTCTGCAAGCGGGAACAATATCCTGTGCAAGTCCGCCTGTAGCAACAACAGTACATTCTTTGCCCAGCTCCTCATTGATGCGGTCAATCATTCCGTCAATCATACAAGCATTGCCGATAACAACACCGGAGCGGATGCATTCGTCGGTATTTCTGCCGATAACTTTGCTTGGAGCATCCATAGCAACAGAGGGAAGCAGAGCAGTTTTCTCCGAAAGGGCACTCATTGCGATTGCCACACCGGGAGAGATTGCACCGCCTATCATAGCACCTGAGTCATCCAGCACAACAATGGTGGTAGCGGTACCCAGACTGATTACAATGGAGGGTGCACCATACAGGTTAAGAGCGGCAACACAGCCTGTTACAAGGTCTGCGCCTGTAGAGGAGGGGTTGTCGATTTTGATGTTAAGACCAGTTTTGATGCCAGGTCCTACAACAAGGGGCTCAATACCCAGAGTTGTAACAATAGCCTGACGTACTGTGCGCAGTGCCTGGGGCACAACGCTTGAGATAATACATCCGTCAATTATGCTTTTGTCAAAGCCGTAAACACTCAGTACAGAGTAAAACTCACCTGCAAACTCATCTGCGGTTTTTCTTTTGTCTGTGCAGACTCTTGCGAGCATAACCAGAGTGTCTCCGTCAAAAAGTCCGAACTTAATATTTGTATTGCCGATATCTATAGCAAGTAACATAATTATCACCGAGTTTATTATATTTCATATCTTTATATATTGCAAGAATAATTGGGTTACGCAAGGAAAGATTTATACAGGGGGTTGCATTGAATGAGCGCAGACGGGGGTGTTTTTGTGTATATTTACAAAAAAGAAAAAAATCTCTTTTTTTGTCAAAAAGTAAATATAGATAAAACAAAATATGATAATATATTAAGGTACTATGTATTAGTATGCTTCAAATCACTCGTAAAGGGGCAATTGCTATGAACAACACTGAAAAGCGTCAGCTCAAAGTACTTGCTGCTAAGGCAAGACTGGGCGCAATAATCGGCACATTTAATGCCAAATCAGGTCACCCCGGCGGATCTCTTTCCGCAGCAGATATTATGACCTACCTCTATTTTAAAGAAATGAACGTGGATCCTGCTGACCCCCAAAAGGCAGACAGAGACCGCTTTGTATTATCAAAGGGACATTGCTGTCCCAGCCTTTATGCTATTCTGGCACTTAAAGGCTTCTTTGCATGGGACGAGCTCACAAAGCTCCGTCACGTAGGTGCAATGCTTCAGGGTCACCCCGATATGAAGGGTACTCCCGGTATCGATATGAGCACAGGTTCTCTCGGTCAGGGTGTTTCCGCTGCTTGTGGTATGGCTCTTGCAGCTAAATATGACAAAAAGGACTACCGTGTTTACGCTGTACTTGGCGACGGTGAGTGCGAAGAGGGTCAGGTTTGGGAGGCAGCAATGTTTGCAGCTCACAACAAGCTTGATAACCTTGTTGTTATTGTTGACCAGAATGGTCTTCAGATCGACGGTCCTGTTGCAGAGGTTTGTGGTATCGAGCCTCTCGACAAGAAGTTTGAGAGCTTCGGCTTCAATGTTGTGAAGATCGACGGCCATTGCTTCGATGATATCGAGGCTGCATTTGAGAATGCTAAAACTGTTAAGGGTATGCCCACAGCAATCCTTGCAAAAACAATTAAGGGCAAGGGCGTTTCCTTTATGGAGAACGATGTTGACTGGCACGGCAAAGGCCCCAACAAGGATGAATATGAAAAAGCAACTGTTGAGCTCGAGGCTCAGATTGCAGAACTGGAGGGTGAGTGCTGATGGCTAATATCGTAACAAAAGCTACCAGAGAGAGCTTTGGCGAGGCTCTGTGCGAGCTTGCTAAAGAGAATGAAAATATTGTTGTTCTTGATGCTGACCTTGCAGGCGCAACCAAGACTTCTATCTTCAAGAAAGCTTTCCCCGAAAGATTCTTCGACTGCGGTATCGCAGAAGGTAATATGATCAGCATTTCTGCAGGTCTTGCAGCATGTGGCAAAGTTCCCGTTGCAGCATCTTTTGCTATGTTTGCAACAGGCAGAGCTTACGAGCAGATCCGTAACTCTGTTGGCTATCCCCAGCTCAACGTTAAGATTGCAGGTTCACACGCAGGTATCTCCACAGGTGAAGACGGTGCAACACACCAGTGCCTTGAGGACGTTGCTCTTATGCGTACAATCCCCGGTATGACAGTTCTCTGTCCTGCTGACCACTACGAGATGATGGCTGCTACAAAGGCTGCTATCGAGCACGACGGTCCTGTTTACATCCGTCTTGGCAGACTTGCTATTGACAGCTTCAACGATCCCGACACATACGAGTTTGAGCTTGGCAAGGGTATTACTCTCCACGAGGGTAACGACATCACAGTTATCGCAACTGGTCTTGTTGTAAACGAGGCAAGAAAGGCTGTAGAGGAGCTTGAGAAAGAGGGACTCAACGTTCGTCTTATCAACATCCACACAATCAAGCCCATCGACCGCGATATTATCATCAAAGCTGCAAATGAGACAGGCAGAATCATCACTGTAGAAGAGCACAACGTTATCGGTGGTCTTGGTGATGCAGTATGCGATGTTGTTGCATCCGAGTGCCCTGTTCCCGTTCGCAAGGTTGGTGTTTATGACCGTTACGGTTACTCAGGTCCCGCTTGGGAGCTTCTTGAGGAATTTGGTCTTACAGCAACAGGTATTGCAAAGGTTATCCGCGAGGAAGCTGCAAAGAAGTAATACTGAATATATTAACACACTCCGACAGTTTACCGCTGTCGGAGTTTTTTTGCGGATAAATCTTTTCTTTTTGCAGATGATAGTAAAAAGGAAGGTGGATACTATGATTCAGCTTAACAGCAGTAATTTTGATGAAGAGGTTGCTTCTTACAAAGGTAAGTCGGTGGTTGTCTTTTCTTCTGACAACTGTCCTGTATGCAAAAGAATGGAGCCTGTACTGAGCTCTGTTGTTCACGAGATTTCGGGAGTGAAATTCTGCTCGGTTAATACAGATGCATCGGCAGATTTGGCACAGAAGTTTAACGTCAGGAGTGTACCTGCTACAATAGTGTTTGAAAAAGGACAGGAAAAATCCCGCGCTGTGGGACTTCTGGGTAAACGAGAGATTTTTGATATGGTTTCCAAGGGAATTGTGCGAAAATAAAAAAGCACCTGATGATTTGTTCATCGGGTGCTTTTACTTTATATGCAGTATAGGTTTGTATCCCAGCAAGGGATGTAGGGATGGTGTCGCAGATGAATGCTGTATTCGGGATTAATGCTGTGAATAAGAGGAATAAGAGTGCATAAATCCTCTGTTTTGTGGTAGCAGGCAAGGCTGAGCTTTGGCTTTTGAACTTTGAGAAGATTTGCCATACCCTCCAGAGCTTCTTTTTCTACACCTTCAACATCTACTTTTACATAAGTGATGTTTTTGCCTTCTGTTACCGAGTCAACCGGCATAGCGGTAACGGCGTATTTGCCGTCTTCAGAAAGTGTGCTTTGTCTGCCTCCGCTACCGCTGAAAACAAGCTCTTTTTTCTCGTTCCATACAGCATAGGGGTAGAGGGTGATGTTTTCTTTGTTCTGTGCGTAGGCAGTAAGTTTATCAAAGGATTTGCGGTCAGGTTCAAGAGCAATTACCGAGGAATACCCTCCTGTAAGCTCTGTGAGTTCTTCTATGGTGTCTCCTCTGTATGCACCCAGGTCAAGCATATCTTCTGCAGCCGTCAGGCAAAGGAGATTTTTGAGCACGTCTTTCCTGTCACTTTCTATGGAGAAAAGATAAGAAAGCTCTCCTGTAAACTGAAACAGAATCATATTGTCAAAAACCCGTCTGGATTCATCGTCTGCAAGCAGACTGCGGGATTTTTCCAGAGTTTCTTTGTTTTCTTCGATATATGCTCTGTTAAAGAGTGTGTCGCCAAAAACAGGCACAACGGGCATCAGGGTCTGGTGCTTTTCAGAGAGTACCTTTATGTTGTCCATAACTTCGGGGATGCAGGTTGCGAAGCCTATAAGCAGAAGAAAATCTCCGTACTGTGCTTTTGCTTCACTGACAGATTTAACTGTGAATCCTCGGAAATCACGCTTGCGCACAAAACCGTCCGATGCAACAACTGCAGAAAGCCGGATGCCTTTTTTCTCAAGCTCATCAATTACTTTATCCGCTCCGTTGCCTGTGCCGTACAGTACAAGTGGTTTGTTGGTTTTAGCAATTACTTCCCAGCAGGATTCTTTTTTCAGAATATTTTCAATCATATATATTCACCTTAAGGGTTACATTTTCCGCAGGGAGAATATCCACTTTGGGTAGCTTCATCCCAGCTTTCAAAAGTTACTTTGTTTTTCTCGCTCATCTTTGATACCGAGTCGCAGTGTGTAAAGTGGAAAACCTTTGAGTTTTTGTTGCCTATGTATGCATCTGGTGCTTTGGTTGCAGCAGCGGTGGTAACAGCTGTTTCTGATTGCGCTGTTGCAATGTAAATCTGCTCTCCGTCAGAAGCAACAACAATATTGCCCTGCTGGTCTGTGCGCCAATAGGGAATGCCTCTGTGTGTAAGTGCGGAGATGGTTTCTTCGTGGGGATGTCCATATTCGTTATCTTTTCCACAGGAGATTATGGCGGCAGAAGGATTTACTGCATTCAGAAATTCTGCGCAGGAACTTGTGGAGCTTCCGTGGTGTCCGCATTTGAGAATATCTGCAGAAAGGTCGTAAGGACCACGTACAAGCTCTCTTTCAACACCTTTTTCTGCATCGCCTGTGAGTAGTGCGGAGGTGTTTCCGTATTCAACCATACAGACTACAGAGTAGTCGTTGAGGTCAGAGTACACAGAATTGGGGTCGGGAGAAAGTATGGTGAGAGTGGCACTTCCGATTTTGTATTCCTGATATGGTTTGGGTGTTTCATAAGCAACACCGCGCTCATCTGCGGCATCCATTACGTATTCCCAGACATTGGAGTCGTTTGTAACATCGGGACAGATGAAGGTTGTTGTCTCAAAGTTGCGGATAACCTCGGAGATTCCGCCGCAATGGTCAGAATGGGGATGAGTTGAGATAATAAAGTCAAGGGATTCAACCCCTGTAGAAGAAAGATAAGATATAACCTTGTCGTTTTCGCTGTATTCACCTGCATCAACAAGGGCAAATCTACCTTTTGATTCTATAAGGGTGCAGTCACCCTGTCCAACATCTATAAAATGCAGAGTAAGTCCTGTGTCCTGTGAATTCAGGCTTTCCGGAGAAATTACGGATTTTTGATTTACACAGCCCTGCATAGAAAAAATCAAAACCAGAATTATCAGAAAAGCAAGTAATTTTTTCATAGCAACCTCCCGTAAATGTCTGCTTCTATTATAATACAGCCTGTTGAGTTTTTCAATTTTTTGAAGATATATTTTGATGTGCAGATTTTAGCCACTTGTTGATTTTGTCATTAATTGTGGGCAAATCTTGCTGTAGAATCCCCGTTTTATACAACGAAATGCCATTTACATTGAGTGTAAATTATGGTAATATATATATATAGGATAATTTATGCAAATGATTCAGGTGATACTATGGCAAAGAATTATAGATATAAATACGAAATAGTTTCTGCAGACGATAATCTGCCAGGTAAAGTTATACTTTTTGATAAGCCCGGTTCAGAATGCTACACAAACAAGCATTGGCACAAGAACATCGAGATTGACTATGTTCTTAAGGGTAAGCTCTGGGTTATGGCCAATAATGAGGAAATGGATGTTAACGAAGGCGAGTATTTTGTTATCAACAACGATGACATCCACCAGACCTGCGGCAAAACACCCGATGAGAATGTTAAGTATCTTGTTGTACTTTATTCCTACAATTTCATCAAGGCATACTTTGACGATTTTGAAGCATTCAGCTTTAATATAGATAAGAGCAAAGAGGCAAAGGCTGAAATCAAACGTCAGCTTGACCTTATTGTTAAATGTGTGGAGGACCAGAGCGATTTTACAGACCTCAAGATTACCTCTGCAATGACACAGATACTCATCGAGCTTTGCACAAAATGTCTTGAAGAAAGAGCAAAAACTCATCCTGAGGTTGAGAATGAAGAGCTTGAGTATGCAAAGAAGGCAATTGATTACATCAAGCTCAACTTCAAAGAGAGAATTACTTTGGGAGAGATTGCTTCTCACGTAGGTCTGACCCCCACATATTTCTCAAGATATTTCAAGCAGAATACAAGAAAAACTTTCAAGCAGTATCTTAACCTTGTTCGTCTGGAACATGCGCTCAGAGATATTCAGAACAGCGGAATCTCTGAAACACGTGCAGCGGTAGAAAATGGCTTCCCCAGCGTTAAGGCATTTATTGCGGCATTCAAGAGTGTTTACAACTGTACTCTCAGCGAGTATGTAAGACAGTATCACGACATTCCTTCAATTTCTGAAATTCGCAGAATATAACAGAATATATAAATTCAACTTAAAAGGAGCAGAGATTAAAGTCTGCTCCTTATTTATTGACTTAATGTTGAATGAAAAAATGCCACGTACCGAAAAGTACGTGGCATAAGTTTTGGTATATCAGTTAACGGGTGAGTAGTAGATATCAAGAATCAATTCATAGAGCTTTTCTTCATCTACAATGTACTGTGCATAAGTGCCGTCACTCTCAAGATGTCCGGGAACTTTTGAGAATTCCAGATCAGACACTCCGTTTGTAACAAGACAAGTAGCAAAAGCTGTGATGGTGGATGCATCAAGATTTGTAACGCTGTTTGACTCTACAATTTCAAGCAGGTTAAGAGGAGTTTTGATGTCCTTCTTTGTTTTGCTTAAAGTCTTGGAAGTGAAAGCATTAAGGTAGTTTATCTGTCTGTTAATACGGTCTGTGCTGGATTCCAGCTCATAAACATCTCTCTGCTGAACATACTTTCTTGCGTTGTCGCCGCGCAGAGTGATAACCTCACCTGCAAAGTGGTGAACGTTGTATATATCGTAGAAGCTGTCGTCAATCATCTTAACGGTAACACCGCCAACAGCATCGTTGAGAGTTGCGATTGAAGAAAGGTCTATAGAGAAGTAAGAGTTGATAGGCATATTGTAAAACAGTCTTGAAACAGCAGTAACTGTGTTCATACAGCTTGTTTTCTTACCGTCACCGTATGCATAAGCAAGACAAAGCTGGTGTTTTTCGGTTTTCATATATTCGCCTCTGGAGGAATATATGCCGATGTCGGTTACGATATCTCTGGGTACAGCAATAACAGTAGTTTCGCCTGTGGTTGTATCAAGTGCAATAAGGAAGAGAGCATCGCCCTGACCACCTGTGCCAAGATACTCGTCAACACCCAGTTCGTCTCTGTCAACACCAATGCACATAATGCTTGTCATATCTTCATTGAAGCGGTATTCTTGACCTTTGTACATAACGGTTTTACCGTCATCGTTCAGGTATATACCGGCATTTTCAATTGTGGGTGCGGTCATATTTACGTCGCCATAACCTGTGAGTTTTTTGATACCCACACCACGGAGTATGAATACTGCTGCAGTTGCAATGATTGACAGTATCATAATAATTCCCAGGAGCCAGGCAAGAATTACAAGGAGTTTTTTCCACCAGGGTTGCTTTTTCCACTTGCGCTTTTTGCTGCCAAGGGGAAGCTTATCTCTGAAATGAGTGGAAGAGTCGCTGAGAACTAACTGTGTGTTCTGATTCTCGGTAGTTTTTGTGTAGTCGTCACTGCTTGACTCGTGATGATGACGATGTTTGTCTTTATGTGTACGCTTGCGATATCTTGCATACACGTAATCGTTTACATCTTCAGTAGGGAAGGGTGAATTTACCCTGCTTTGTTCAGAAGTTTCCGATTTCTGCTCTGCTACGGTTTCTGCAGTTGTGTTTTCTTCGGAAAGAACTTCTGAATTCATTGTTTCGTCTTTAGTATGTTCGTTCATCGTTTATCAGAACCCCCTGTACAAGGAATCTTTTGTTAGAGTTGTAGTTTGTGCATGTGCTGAGTGTGATGATTTTATCATCGATATCAAGTTTCACTCCGTCACGTACTATAGCATTGGCAGAGTGAGGATTCAGACAATCGTTAAGGTACTGACTGTAAACATCATCTTCGTGGAATTCAAAGGAATTCAGAATGTGTCTGTCGTCATATTCATAAGCTGCAAAAATCTGATAAGTGAGGATATGTCCGTCTGTGTAGATGTACATAAGCTCGTTTTCCTCGAAGAAATCTTTGTCAGAGAATTTGTGCAGTGCAGCAAACATTGTGCCGTTGAGCATATTGTGGCCGTAGAGCACGGTGTTTCTGTCTATAAAATACTTTG
>CALEIO010000062.1 GCA_937875885.1 uncultured Clostridia bacterium
GAACTTGAGAACACTCTCTTTGACAGATGCGAAGCTGCAGGTGCAGGATTTCTCAATTTCTTCTTCAAACCCGAATACTTTGCACAGGTTGTAAAAGAGGTAGAAGATAAAGGTGAAGACTACGGTAACAGCGACTTTGGTCAGAACAAGAAATATATGGTAGAGTTTGTATCTGCCAACCCCACAGGTCCTATGCACATGGGTAATGCACGTGGTGGTGCTCTGGGTGACTGTCTTGCTGCTGTACTTCAGAAAGCAGGCTACGATGTATTCAGAGAATTTTATGTAAACGATGCAGGTAATCAGATTGAGAAATTTGCTTTCTCTCTTGAAGCAAGATATCTGCAGCAGTTTATCCCCGAAACTCCTTTCCCCGAGGACGGATATCAGGGCGGTGACATTACAGACCTTGCAAAGGAGTTTGCAGAGGTTAACGGCGACAGCTTTGTAAATGCAGAATCTGCAGACCGCAGAGCTGCTCTGGTTGACTTTGCTCTTCCCAAGAACATTGCAAAGATGCAGGCAGATATGAAGAAATACCGCATTGAATACGACAAGTGGTTCTTCGAAAGTGAGCTTCACAACTCCGGCAAAGTTAAGGACGTTATCGACGTGCTCACAGAAAAGGGTCTTACATACGAAAAAGAAGGTGCTCTCTGGTATAAGAACACAGAGGTGCTCACAAAGAAATATATGGAGCAGGGCAAAACCCAGGACGAGATTGACAAGCTGGAGCTCAAGGATGATGTTCTCATCCGTCAGAACGGCAACCCCACCTACTTTGCTGCTGACATTGCTTACCACAAGGATAAATTTGACAGAGGCTTTGACACCTGTATCAACATCTGGGGTGCAGACCACCACGGTCACGTTATGAGAATGAAGGGCGCTATGGACGCTATCGGCTATAATGGCGACAAGCTTGACATTGTACTTATGCAGCTTGTAAAGCTTATGCAGGGCGGCGAAATTGTTAAGATGAGCAAGCGTACAGGTAAAGCTATTCAGCTTTCAGACCTGCTGGATGAGGTTCCCGTTGATAGCACACGCTTTATGTTCAACACAAGAGAGGCAAACACTCAGATGGACTTTGACCTTGACCTTGCTGTTACACAGGACAACCAGAATCCCGTTTATTATGTTCAGTATGCTCACGCTCGTATCTGCAGCATTTTCCGTAATCTTGAAGCAGACGGCATCACAAACCGCGAATGTACACTTGAGGAGCTTATGCTTCTGAAAGAGGCAGAGGAGCTGGAGCTTATCCACCACCTTGCAGCTTACACAGATGAGATCGTTTCTGCTGCACAGAACTATGACCCCACACGTATTACAAGATATGTAACAACACTTGCTACACTCTTCCACAAGTTCTACAATGCACACAGAGTTAAGTGTGGCGAAGAAACCCTCACACAGGCAAGACTTTCTCTTTGCGGTGCAGTACGTGCAGTTATCAAGAACGTACTCACAATGTTCAATGTATCCTGTCCTGAAAAGATGTAATTTCAGGTAAAAATAAATCTTAATAAAGGAGAATTGTTATGACAAAGAAATCATCAAAAATCCTTGCGTGTCTGTTTGCACTTTTAATGCTCATAAGTATTATTCCCTTAAGTGTATCTGCAGATGAAACTGAGGGTGACTACACCTACTATGTAGAAAACGGATATGCATACATCACAAGCGTAAACAAAGATATTATGGGTAAGGTAGAAATCCCCGCTACTCTGGGCGGATACCCTGTTATCTTTATCAAAGGTGGTGCATTTGCGGACTGTCTTTCAATCACAGAAATAACTATCCCCGATTCCGTTGAAACTCTCGGCAACCAGTATCCCGGTGTTTTCTCCGGTTGTACAAAGCTTTCAAAGGTTAACTTCGGCACAGGTCTTGTAACTATCGGTGAATATGCATTCCACGAGTGCTCTGCTCTCAGAGAGGTTACTATTCCCGACTCCGTTAAAACTATCAAGAAGTATGCTTTTGCCGGATGTACAAGAATTACAGACGTTACTCTTGGCGCAAATGTTGAATTACTCGAATATAGTGCTTTCGGCGATTGCGAAAACCTTGAGACCGTAACTTTCGGCGATGGTCTTAAAACATTAGGTGAGCGTGCTTTCGAATACTGCCACTCCCTCTCCAAAATCAACTTTGGTGCAAACCTTGAGGTTATCGGTGACAATACATTCAGAGAGTGTACAAGCCTTAAAGAAATCGTAATTCCCGATTCTGTAAAGAGCATCAAAACAATGGCTTTCTATGAATCCGGTCTTGAGAATGTAGTGCTCGGCAACAGTGTTGAAACCATCGGAGAAGAAGCTTTTTGTAACATTACCACACTCAAAAGCATCAACATTCCCGACTCCGTAAAATCTCTTGGATATGGTGGATTCAGAGGCACAGAAGCTCTTGAGACAATCACTATCGGCGCAGGCGTTGAGCGCATCGATACTTCTTGCTTCAGCGGTTCAGGTATCAGAGAGCTTTATCTTGGCGACAATGTAAAGACAATTGACAGCAGTGCATTCAAATATTGCTCAAACCTCACCTACATTGATTTCGGCAAAAGTCTTAAAACAATCTGTTCCACAGCTTTCGAGTATTGTACATCTCTTGTATATTTGAGCATTCCCGATACTGTTACAACTATCGAGGACGACGCTTTCAGATGGTGTAAAGCTCTCAAGATAGTTAATATCGGTGAGGGTATGAACTCCATCGGCGGCTATGCTTTCAACGGTTGTAATGTCCTGGAAACAGTTAACTTAAAGAGTGTTACAGAAATCGGCAACAGAACTTTCCTTAATTGCGAGAGCCTGAAGAGAATCTATCTGCCCGATACATTCCAGTCCGTAAGCTACTCTGCTTTTGAGGGTTGTGATAAGCTCTCCGATGTTTACTATGCAGGCACAGAGAAAGACTGGAGCTATATTGTTATCAACGACGGCAACGAGCCTCTCCTGGGTATTGCTCCCAAGTTTGAGTTCAGCTTTACCCCCGAAGCAGGCGACGTTAACTACGACAACTCCCTCAATGTAAAGGATGCAACCGCTACACAGAAGCATCTGGCAGACCTTGGTGTGTTTGACAAAGATACACAGGTGCTGGCAGACTTCAACGGTGACACAAAGCTTTCCATCAAGGACGCTACCGCAATCCAGAAAAACATTGCAGGTATCAGCTAAAAAATAATCCGGACATAAAAACAGGAGCTGTGACTTATAAGGTCACAGCTCCTTTATTTTTTCTTTCATCAATCTCCGTGAAAGTACTTTTTGTGCCCGATTATGAGAACCATTATACCTGCTGTACCGAAAGCACCCACAGCAACATACTGGGTGACTGCAAGAATTGCAGGGAAACAGGAAAGCACCGCATAAGCCTCAACTGCAAAAGAAAGCAGAATCACACCAATGCCCAGAAGTCGGGCATAAGCAGCCTTGTCACACTCATAAACCTTTGAAGCGTCCTCACCGTGAACAAGCTCAATCTTTTTGCCTGCCCATATAACAATTCCCACAATCATCAGAAAAATTCCCATAAGAAAGGTTATCCAGCTTATCATTTCAACCTGCATTACATTACCTCGTAAATTGCATTTGCAATCTTTGCAAAATCTTCTAATGTAAGCTGTTCTGCTCTTGACATAGGATTAACCCCGGAAACTGCAAGGGCTTCTGTAACCTTTGCCTTTTCCATTGAAAGCACCGAGGAAAGAGAGTTTGATACTGTCTTTCTTCGCTGGGAGAATGCACCTCTCACCACACGAAAATAGAGTTTTTCATCCTTAACGTCAAGGGGGGCTCCCTGATGCACATCAAGTCTGATAACTGCTGAATCTACCTTGGGTGCAGGCATAAATGAGCCTGCAGAAACCTTGAACAGAAGCTGGGGCTCGCTGTAATATCGCACAGCTGCAGTTACTGCACCTGCAGCACGTGTACCCATCTGCGCACACAATCTGTCTGCTGCTTCTTTCTGTACCATAACTATTATTTTACTGAAAGGTAGTTTTTCCTCTAAAAGTCGCATTATAACAGGTGATGTAATGTAG
>CALEIO010000063.1 GCA_937875885.1 uncultured Clostridia bacterium
GTAAATACCGTTCATGACAGCCTTAACTTCCTTTTTGATTGGAATTAAATCGAAGATTTTTGGTTCACACATTAAGGACATAACCTTAGGACCGATTTTAGCTTTAACAACCGGCATCTTGGCATTACGAAGGTACTTTGGAGTCTGCTCCAGTACAATGGCAGGGAATCCGGCGTCTTTCATTTTCATCTTCTTTTTATCGATGACTAAGATGGAGTAGGTCTGAGCACCTACCTGCATATCTGCCTGAGCTTTTTCCTGTTTCTTCTGCATCTTGCTGCCGACAATATATAACGCAATTAAAGCTGCGGTTACAACCAATACGATAACAAGTGTAACAATCATCCATGTTTCCATAGAATTTCCTCCTTCCTTTGTTTCAAACTAAATTTCATTGTATAAAATTTCCGCTAAAAATGCAAGCGTATTATTTTTTCTTGTTGGAAGGATTATTTACAAGATATTGTTCGTGACCTTCTAACATTTCTGTAATAATATCCCGGCACTGTTATATTAAACCATGAATTTTCAGATTCTGCGGTATGGTTGTATACAACGTCCATGATAACACCGATTCCTGCATCGTGGAGAGCCTGAATCATCTGCTTACACTCGTTGATTCTTACATTACCATCGTAGGGGTTTGTGGAGTACATACCCTCGGGAAGGTTGTAGTTCTTAGGATCGTAACCCCAGTTGTAAGAGAGGGGGTTAGTCTCGTCACCGGATGCGAAGTCGAAGGGACACTGAATGTGGATTGCCTTGATACCCTGCTCTACAAGGTAGTCAATACCAACACTCTTTGCACCATCTTCGCCGTTGATTGTAAGGCCGCCCTCTGCAAAGCCGAGGAACTTGCCCTGATAGTTCTTGTCAACGCCGGAGTTGTCATTGGATGTAAGGTCAGCAATGTGAACTTCCCAGAGTGCCTCGTCGGTCATCTTCTCGGGGAATACGTGCTGGTCCTTGTCCCAACCATCGGGATCGGTAGCATCGAGGTCAACAACCATTGAACGGTCGCCGTTTACACCTGCTGCTTTTGCATAGATGTCAAATGTCTCGTTTGTACCGTTGGGATTTGTGATCAGATATGTGTAGTAAACATTCTTCTGATCACCTGTAAGTGTGTAAGACCATACGCTTGTTGCAGCGTCCTTAGTCATTTCATACTTACCGATGAGAGCTGCACCGCTTTCCATATCGGAACCTGTGGTGTACAGCTTCAGCTGAACCTTAGTTGCTGTGGGGGACCAAACTCTCCAAGTAGTCTTCTCGGGAGTGTAAGTTGCACCCAGGTCTGTCTCTGCCATATCTGCCTGTGTATTGAGATATGCCTGAGCCTCTGCCTCCAGGTAATCTACGTTGAAGTAGTTACCAAGTTTTGCACCTGTGTCAGCTGTGTTTGTTTCTGCTGCTGAGGTATTGATGATGCAAACGCTAGCAACGGAAGCGATCATCATAACACAAAGCATTAAAGAAAACAGTCTGCGCAATTTCAAAAAAATCCTCTCCTTCTTAGTGCATAGTTTTCGCACTTTATTGCACCATATATTATAGCATAGAGGTCGCCAAAAATAAACAGTTTAACCCTTAATTTTTTGCCCACGAAATGCACAAGAATTTTACATATTATTTGTATATATTGATATGGGGATTGGTAGATAGAAAACATTATAATATTACCTTTGTCAGTAACAAACAATATAGCCTGACGAAAGGAACTCAATTGTCAGGCTATATTGCAGAATATCAGTTATATATTACTATTTCTTATCATTTCCGATGGTTGAATTATCCAGAATTCCGGCTATAAATTTCTGAATTGCAGTAGCATCTTTAATGTTAACAACACCATCTTCATTTGCATCTGCTGCCAGATACTGAATATCATTTAAAATCACAAGTGACGCTACAAATTTCTGAACCTGTGTTGCATCCTTAACATTTATATTACCGTCTGAGTTTGCATCACCTATAAGATATTCCAGCTCATCTGCTGTGGCGGGATTGCTCTCAGACTGAGAGGGTTGTTCCTCTGCAAAGTGAACATTCACGCCGGACAGATCCTCCGTAAACTCAGCTGTTAGAATCTCCCACTGAGCTTGTGTACCGCCAAAATACGCATCATTAATTGCTCTCCAATTGAACGCACCATAATCTATGTATATCATACTCTTTGGAATTACAATTGTCTTAAGAGAACTGCAATAATCAAAAGCACCGATTCCTATATATTTTACACCTTCCGGAATTGTGATACTCTCAAGATCGCGGCAAAATAAAAATGCATGTTCTGCAATCAGAGTCGTTCCATCTTTTACGATGTAATCTCCGCAAATGTCTTTATTTGACTCTATCAAACAAGAACCAAGGTACAGTACTCCATCTTGCCAATTATCAGTATTATTATAAGGTGCAGAGCATTTTACTGCCTCATACTCTATTCTTTCTACACTTTCAGGAATTGTAAATTCAGCATTAGGTGCATACTCAAATGCAAAACGTCCTATATATTTCACAGTGTCCGGAATAATTACGCTCTCAATACACTGGCAATTAAAAAAAGTACTTTCATTTATAGCAGTTACACCTTTGGGAATAACTATTTGACCCTTAAGAGATGTGCACCAGTAAAACGCATAACTTCCTATGTTTCTGACAGTATTTGGAATTGTAACGCTTTCAAGGGCCGTACAATTATAAAATGCCCATCCTCCTATAGTAATAACACCTTCAGGGATAGTAACATTCTTAAGTAAAGTACATTCATAAAACGCTTCATTAGCAATTACGGTTGTACCTTTCTTTACAACAAAATCTCCTTCCACAGATTCTTCAACATCCAATAATACAGAACCAAGATACAAAGCTCCATCTTTCCAATTGTCTTTCTTTCCCGCAAATTTTGATCCCAAAAATGTACTTGAAGATATAGTTTGAAGCCCTTTTGGAAGTGTAATCTCCTCTAATAACTGACAAAAATTAAAAGCATTTGGTTCTATACTGGCAACGCTTTCTGGGATTGTGATACTCTCTATGGCACAACCGGCAAAGGCACTGCTTTTTATTATTTTTACGGTATCGGGAATGGTAACCTCAGTTATATTCTTTGGATCTGAAATCACATTTCTAAAAGCACCATAACCTATAGCAGTTACAGGATAACCCTCTATAGTTGACGGAATATTTACTATAGGATTATCACTTGCGTAATGTGTTATTGTAACTTCCCCATCTTCAATCACATACTCAAAACCGTCTTTTGTAGTTCCTTTTAATTCCTCAGATGCACCAAACACAGGGAAAACGCCAATGATCATAAAAGCTACCAATACACAAGATAAAACTTGAGTGAACGTTCGTTTTTTCATATAGATTATCTCCATTAAATCATAAACTTTATCACATTGTCGTGATGCATTTTTATTATATCACACACATACATATGCTTCAATGGTTATCGTATATAAAACAGGCAACTTGATTTTAGCCAAGTTGCCTGTTGAAAAAATATTTACATTATGTTTATTTGAGTTTTATATCCGGAAAGCCCACCCCGAAAGCTGTACCGATAGACATACATACAGAATCCTCACTACCGCTGAAATTGAGTGCAATTGCTGTGCCGTCGTGCACAAGTCGTACTCTGTAGGGTCTGTGCATTCTTGATGAAAGATCGTGAGAAAGCAAATCTGCATAATCATCACACAGAAGATGGAGTTTTGCATATCCACCTCTGCGAGGGTTAAGCTCTCCGCCAACTACATAGTTTGCTATACTGATGATAACCTCGCCTACCTCATCCCGTGCAAGTTCAATATCCTTGCAGGTATCGCAGATTACATTAAGAAGATATCTGTGAAGTTCAAGCGCTCTGTCGCGGTTTTCTACGGTATCTGAAAAAGTCAGATCCATATTGAGCGAAGGCACCGTATCAAGAGTTGTAATGGAAGAAAGCTCTCCGCTGCGTTTTCTGATAAGGCAACGCTTGATATTTGTCTGACCAAAATCAAGCACAGCAAACAGCTTATCTTTTTCCTCAATAAGTTTTGTGCACCCCATCGCACCCACGTGAGCTGAATTCTCAAAAAGTGAGATATTATAAGGTTTGACACCTGCAACATCAAACACATACTGAATCTGTTCCTTGAAGCGTTTGCCGAGAAGTCCTGATGCAAGACCACCTGTAAGAATGACATTCTTTACATCTGCCCAGTACTGCCAGTGCTCATCTGTCCAGTCATCTCGCACCAGACGATTTTCTTTGAGTCCTGTGCGGAGTGTCAGCAGAATAAGTCCCAATCTGTTGCCGTATTTGGTGGAAAGATTTGTTGCAACTCTGTGGCGCAGAATATCATCGGAAAGCACTCCGTCAGAGAGGAGTTTGGGCAAATCTCTGTAAGAATACTCTGACACATCAAGATGCATTCTGTGTGCAGTAGCAAACACATCATCGCTGATTATCTTTGCAGAAAAGAGCTCATTTGCACGAAGTCCCTCTATCCCGTCCTCTATTCCGTAAACAGGCAACTTTGCAAGTCGCACACGATTGATAGAACACACAGGAGATACATACTCTGTATTCTGTTTTTTATCAAAACAAATGAAAGGGTTCTTCATAGCACCACTCTTTTCTTGTAGTCATCAACTGCCTGCTGATTCGTAGGCTTTGAGCCCTTTGTGCCAGATAAACTGGGAAAGTCCGAACAACACAAGGGACACAATAACCATAACCGGAAGACTCCACACGCTTTCCCCTCGCAAAATATAAATTGCTGGGTAGTAGGCTGTGAATGCAAAAGGCAGAATATATGTTACAGCTGTCTTAATAACACCATTATATATCTTTACAGGGTACTTTGCAAACTCGTTTGTCATATAGCACATATGGGTTACGTGTCCGCTTCTTTTTGTCCAGAAAGATATTGCCGCTGTGGCAGTTTTTATGGATGTAAATATCATTATTGCTAAAGGCAATACAAGCATCACAGGCAATATGCGCCACCAATTGATTTCAGAAACAATTGCCTGTGGCATTGATAATGTGCTGTACACAAGCAAAGCAATTCCAACAATAAATTCGCCAAGCGCATCTACGCAGAATTTTTCGCAAAGCACATAAAACCAGGAATTAATGGGACGTGTAAGATATTTATCAAAGTCGCCTTTGTCCACAATCCAGTATCCCATTCCCCAAAGATTGTCAAAAAACAGATGGTCGATGCCCTTTGGAATAAGGGAAAAGCCATAGATAAACAACACTTCGTGGAATGTCCAGGAATCCACAACAGTACCATCTACTGCATAGCACAAAGCAGGAATCGTGTTGAATATAATTCCCAGACAGAATATTTGTACCGCTTGCTCCAACAAGAATCCAAGAGCTCCAAGGAGAAAATCCACCTTGTACTCCATAAGTTTCTTAAGGTCCTGCTTAATAAAGATTGAGTGGAGTTTTATATATCTTCTCATAGACTCAACCTCCGTGCACAACAAGGCGTTTCATAGCACTGTGCAGCACAACCTTTGAAAGCACAAGGAAACTCACAAGCCACAAAACCTGCAGACTCATATAAAAAACAATCTCTTTTGCAGAGTACATACCCATATAAATCATTACGGGTGTATAGGAAAGAGAAGCAAAAGGCAGATAACCCAGAGCTTTACCGAATTCACCCATAAATGCCAGTGGCACAGTTGCACCCGAAAAGAAATTGAGAATTACACCTTTGATAATATCTGTGCCCCACAGATTTTTAAGATAAAAAGCAAGAAATCCGTAGGTTACAGAGAAGAAAAAGTTGATTCCGTAAGCCAGAATCAGACTGACTATGTACAAAGAAAACATAGGCACATTCAGCATAAAGCATCCGCTTACAATAAAGCGATATGCCTCGAGCCCCACTGTAATAGGTAGAAAAACAATCAGAAGCTGAAGCATTTTTCCACCCAATTCCTGAAACAGAAAGCACATATCAAAGTTAACAGGCTTTATCATTCGCATAGCAATAGATCCATCCAGAATTTCTTTGCCGATAACATAAGAGCCGTCCGAGTAGGTCATATATCCGCTCAGGAAGGTAATGAATATATACACAACCATATTATCATAGCTGAATCCGAAAAGGGTTGAGCTGTCAGAGCTGTCAAACACAGCTTTCCAGACAAAAAACATAACAAAGCACTTCATAACCTCACCCAGAAGGAAGAATATAAAGTTTACTCTGAATGCTACCATTTCCAGAAGTCCTGCTCGGGTAAAAGGCTTATATATCCGAAACTGTCGTTTCATCCATATCCCCTCCCCCTATATAAAGTCTGCGTATAATCTCCTCTATATCTGCATCTTTTACGTTTATATCTTTTACACTTACTTTTGACAAGGTATAAGAAAGCATATCCTGGGCGGATACCACGTCGGAATTGAACCTTACCTTAACCGAAGCCAGATTCACCTCTACACAAAGATCATCTTCAGAAAAATCGAAATCTTTTTTGTAAGCAAGTTTTTCTATATCATTTTCATCTCTGAGCTCAAAAGCAAGTTCTCGCATCTGACCATATCTGCGACGAAGCTCTGAAAGTTCTCCGTCAAAAACCTTTTTGCCCTTGTCAATCATTACAATACGTTTGCAAAGAAGTTCAATATCCTCAAGGTCATGAGTTGTAAGGATAACTGTTGTGCCGCTTTCTGCCTTGGAGCCGCAGAAACTTACGTTATCTGCAACAACCTCAAATGTTCTTCTTTTAATTCCATCTTTTTCATAAGAGCCTGTTTGAATTGAGCCTTGAATTGCAATCATTGAGCCCTTTTGGAAATATTTGCCAACAAACTCTGCTGTTTGACGCCAAGCAAGAATATCAATAAAATCTGCTTGTCTTTGTTCGCCTTGCTTTACATAAGAACGGTCAACCGCTACTGTAAATCTGCAAACTGAAACACCTGATGGTGTCTGACGAACTTCAGGGTCAGCAACGAGTCTGCCATTTTCGTCTCTCTTCTTGAGAGCCCAGCAGTCGTCGATTACAACGTATTCGTAGCCAACGTCCTTGAGCCCAAGGTCAACAATGCGGTCAGCCATGTCGCGCAGAAGCTTTTCATCAATGTTTCTGCCGAAGGTGTTCCAGGAATTCCAACCCATAGGGGGAGTTTTCAGTACCATATCAATCGCCATTCCTTTTTGT
>CALEIO010000064.1 GCA_937875885.1 uncultured Clostridia bacterium
ATCGTTGGACTGAGCAACGGCAGGGACTGCCTGGGGTGCACTTTTCTGCTTATTTTTCTTTTTATTTTTACTCATACGAAGTCACTTCCTTGGAATAACGGTAATGTGTCCTGTGTTGCTGTCAGGGGCGGGAGTCGGCTACCTTATACATAAGGATGCCTGCGGCAACAGAAGCATTGAGGGAGTTTATTTTGCCTTTCATAGGCAGAGATACGATAACATCGCATTTTTCTCTTACAAGTCTGCCGATGCCTTTACCCTCGTTGCCGATAACAAGAGCAACAGCGCCCTTGAAATCGCATTTGCGGTAATCTTCACCATTCATATCTGCGCCGAAAACCCACAGGCCTCTTTCTTTGAGAGTTTCGATAACAGCGGGGATATTGGGCACTCGCACAACGGGGACATACTCAACAGCGCCTGCAGCGGTCTTGCCTACTGTAAAGCTGAGACCTGCACTGCGACGGTTGGGAATGATAACGCCGTGAGCACCTGCACACTCTGCTGTACGGATGATTGCGCCCAGGTTGTGGGGGTCTTCTATCTCGTCAAGAATAAGAACAAAGGGGTCTTCTTCTCTTGATTTTGCAAGGTCAAAAATATCTTCAAGCTCCTTGTACTCACACACAGCCGCAACAGCCGCAATGCCCTGATGAGTGCCGCCTGAGCACATATAGTCGAGTTTTTTTACGTCCACTTCCTTTATTCGGAGCTTTCTGTCTCTTGCTTTTGCAAGAATACCAACGATTGCGCCGGTTTTTGCTCCCTTTGCAACCAGAATGGAGTCGATGGCTCTGCCGGAGCGGATAGCTTCGCTTACAGGGTTTCTGCCAAAGATTACATCTCCTCGGGTTTCGTTTTCGGGTGTGTTTTTGTCATTTCTGAAATCTGCCATAATATATCTTCCTTTTGTGAATGAATAGTGCGCAAAAACGCATTTTTCGTAGGTAATTCAAAAATACTTATACATTTTATATTCTAGCACAAAAGGTGGGTTTTGAGAATAGAAAATTGCAAAATTTGCAGGATTTTTATTGAGCTTTATCATATTTCTGCGCTCAAAAGATACATTGCGTCCAGAGCGACATCGCCTTTGTCAAAATAATCGGGAATTATTCCGTATCCTCCTGTTACGGGGTCCTTGAAAAGTATGGAGTCGGGGGGATAAAAAGTGAAGCAGAGAATCATAATCATAGCCAGAAAAATAAGCATAACTCCTGTGTAAAAATACTGTCCTTTGTTTGATTCGTTCATTGTTATGCGGTAGGAGAGATAGTGAGCAAGTGCAGCAAAAACCAGACTTGATGCAAGGTCAAGCACCAGAATGGGTTTGCCTGTGAAGAGGGTGTAGGTGTAGAAGAAAAGGGCGATTGACGTGCACATAAAGTATAGCCCCAGAGCTTTAGCCCAGACAAACTTTCTCAAAGGCGGTTTTGCCCACAAAAGTTCTATGGTTGCCCATATCAGGTAGGCGGTTGCAAAAATCTTCAGGTGCTCCCAGACGCTTTCATTTACCGAGCCTAAAAGAGCACCCAGTATGCTGCCTTGGGTTATGTCATAGAAAAAGTGCAGAAATGAAGCCAGCGCAAACACAACTGCGCCCCCGGCGGCTTCGAGTTTTCTGAAAAGTTTAGTGTTCATAATATTCCTCCCTATTATAATGTATATGCCTGTGTGAGAGAAATATCACGGCGGACCTGCTGTCAGCTAAAAAAGAGTTGTAATAAGAGGGTGAGTCCTGCCCCCGCAAAAGCGGATGCGCCTAACCTGACTATCCAGAAAAAGAAATTGCGTTTAGTTTTCATACAGGAGGGTTTGTCGGTTTCTTTCAGGAGTCTGACAGCTTCTTTTTCCAGCATATTCTGGTGAAGGTGTGAGAATTCAGGGTTAACAATCAGCCAGGCCTTTTCGTAGTACGGGTTACCTGTATTGCTGATTTCAATAACTTGCTTATTTATTCCTTTTATCATTGCAGACTTCTCCTTTTGCTTTATGCAGAATTTGGGTGTTTCCGAATATTATTTTTGGGCAGAAAAAGCCCTGCTATACAGATAGAAAAATAAGCAATTCTGCAGAAAATATCGGTATTTTGTGCAAAAAGAAGAATGTTGTTGCAGGGTGTAAAGTTATAATTCTTTAAGAAAAACAAGTATATTTTCCAAATAGAACTATACAAAATGTATTGTTCGTATTTATCATCATAAATGTTGAAAACTATGTGGAAAATGTGAACAACTAAGGGTTAAACCCTTGATTTATACTGAAAATACTGCTTTTTTCCTTTTTGGCATTAATTCCTGATGTGGAGTGTTAAATTCTTTTATGGGAAATAGACGGGAAATGTTTTACAATTTGTAATATTAATGTTGTCAATCAATTTACAGAAAAATCTAAAAAAATATTTTATTTGGATTTTTTGCATATTAATACACAATCGGAGAGGAATATGCAGTCCGCAAACGACAAAAACCAACGGCAGAAGATAGCCGTTGGTTTTTGTGGTAGGTATATTATGAAAGGTAAATTTAGTCGATTCGCTTGTCGCCCCAGAAGAAGAGCGCAACTGTGCCGGGGCCTGTGTGGCTGCCGATGGTGGTACCGACATTGTAAATTTCTACATGCCCTTTCAGGTTAGGGAAAGCGCCTTCGATCAGATCCGCCAGGGCACGGGCATCATCATAACAGGCAGAGTTGGAAATGTAGCATTTATCCGCATAAGCTAAACCATCGTCTGCCAGTTCAGTCATTTGCTTAAAGGCCCGTTGGATTACATGGTTTTTACCGCGCACTTTAAAGCGGGGGATCAGCTTACCTTCGTTGCTGACATTCAGCAGGGGGCAGATCTCAAGAATACCGCCAAAGACAGCGGAGGTCTTGGAGATACGGCCGCCCCGCTTCAGATATTCCAGCG
>CALEIO010000065.1 GCA_937875885.1 uncultured Clostridia bacterium
GCGGGGCGTTCTGAGCATGGCTCGGTCTTCCAGCCCCAACTCTGCCGGCAGCCAGTTCTTCATCATGCACCAGGATGCCAAGCATCTGGACGGCCAGTATGCCGCATTCGGTAAGGTTACTTCCGGTTTGGAAGTTGTAGATGCCATTGCTGCAACCAAAAGAATCGCTAAAATTCTTTTCATAAATAAACATCTCCGTTTTCAATATTGTACTTTTACATTGTACTATACAAAAACTTTTTTTGCAATAGAAAAATCGCAGACTTTATCAAAGAAGTTAAAGTCTGCGGTTATCTCTTTATTTTATCTTGATTTATGGGTTATTCTGCGGCAAAAACATACTCTCCGTCACGATAATCGCACACAACTTTGTTTTTGTCCGAAAGCTCACCGCTGATGAGTTTTTCCGAAAGCACATCCTCTATTTTTGTGGTAATTGCTCTGCGCAGAGGTCTTGCTCCGTAAGATTCGTCATAGCCTTCCTTTGCAAGCTGCGCAACTGCTTCTTGTGTAATTACAAGTTCTGTGCCCAGAGCCATAAGTCTTTCAGACAGATTACATAACATAAGCTTTGCAATCTGCGCTGTTTCCTCTTCTGTAAGCTTTGAAAATACAATTATCTCATCCACTCTGTTGAGGAATTCGGGTCTGAATACCTGTTTAAGCTCACCCAGCACAGCGGCTTTGATATCCTCATTCCCCCCTGCATTTCCGTCCGCAAAGCCAAGAGCCGATTTTTTATCGGTAATAAGCCTTGCGCCTACGTTTGAGGTCATAATAATAACCGTATTTCTGAAATTAACTGTCCTGCCTTGCGAGTCGGTCAGACGTCCGTCCTCCAGAATCTGCAGAAGCATATTGAAAACATCCGGGTGTGCCTTTTCAATTTCGTCAAAAAGGATAACCGAATAAGGCTTACGTCTGACTCTCTCTGTAAGCTGTCCTCCTTCGTCGTATCCGATATATCCGGGAGGTGAGCCAATGAGTTTTGCCACCGTGTGCTTTTCCATATACTCACTCATATCAAGCCTGAGCATTGCATTTTCATCACCAAAGATTGCATAAGCCAAAGCCTTGCAAAGCTCGGTTTTGCCTACTCCTGTAGGGCCTGAAAATATAAATGAGCCCACAGGTCTTGCAGGGTCTTTCAGTCCCGCTCTGCTGCGCCTTACAGCTTTTGCCACAGCGGTAACCGCTTCGTGCTGACCAATCACTCTGCTGTGAAGCTGTGCTTCAAGAGAAAGCAATCTGTCAGATTCCTCACGAGTAAGCTCTGTAACAGGAATACCCGACCAGGCAGAAACAGTTTTGGAGATATCCTCCTTTGTCACCTTTGCATGGGATTTGGACGCATCCGATTCCCAGTTTTTCTTCTCCTGCTCAAGTTTATCGGATAAAACTTTCTGCTCATCACGGATTTTTGCGGCACGTTCAAAATCCTGCTGATTCACCGCTTCGGATTTTTCTTTCTCCATATCCTCAATCTGCTTTCGAAGCTGTGCAAGGTCAGCAGGTGCTGTCTGGGATGAAAGCCTTACACGGGATGCAGATTCATCAATAAGGTCAATAGCTTTATCGGGCAGATATCTGTCTGCAATGTATCTTGAGGACAACTCCACCGCCGCTTCAATAGCTTCGTCGGTAATTGTAACCTTGTGGTGAGCTTCGTATCTGTCGCGAAGCCCCTTGAGTATCTGCACAGACTCCTCTTTTGAGGGCTCGTCAACCTGCACAGGCTGAAAACGTCTTTCAAGTGCCGCATCCTTTTCGATGTACTTTCTATATTCTTCAAGGGTGGTGGCACCGATGATGCGGAATTCACCCTTTGCAAGAGAGGGCTTGAGGATATTTGCCGCATCTGCAGAGCCTTCTGCAGACCCTGCCCCCACAATGGTATGGAGCTCATCGATGAAAAGAATAATATTCTCGGACTCTCTTATCTCATCAATAATACCCTTGATACGCTCTTCAAAGTCACCGCGGTATTTTGTACCTGCAATCATACCCGTCAGATTCAGACTGACAATACGTTTATCCTTGAGAGTTTCGGGAACTTCACCCTGTGCAATTCTGAGTGCAAGTCCCTCGGCAACAGCAGTTTTGCCCACACCGGGTTCACCCACAAGCACAGGATTATTCTTTGTTCTGCGGGAGAGAATCTGCACCACGCGCTGAATCTCTTCTTCCCTGCCGATAACAGGGTCGATCTTCCCTTTTTTTGCTTCTTCTGTAAGATCTTTTGAGAACTGATCAATATTCTTTGTTTTGCTTTTGTTGTTTTGGTTTGCAGTTGAAGCAGAATTATCCGAAGAAACCTTTCCGCTTCCCTGATTTTCTCCCAGACTTTCTCTGAGAGCCGTCATAACTACCGACGGACTTACTCCCGCATTCTCCATAAACTTATGAGCATAGCTGTCACGCTCGGAAAGTATGGCAATAAGCAGATGCTCTGTGCCCACAAAGTTGTGCCCGATTCGTGCAGATGCAATCACCGCTGCCTGCATCACTCTTTTTGTGCGGGGAGTAAAATCATCGGGAGAAAGAGAAATTTTTTCTCCCACGCCGATATTCTTCCTGATTTGCTGTGCAAGCATCTCTGCATTCAGACCACAGTCAGAGAGCACCGCCCATGCTACTCCCGTACCTTCCTTTGCAAGTCCCAGCAGCAGATGCTCTGTGCCGATGTATGTGTGCCCTGTTTCCCCTGCAAAGTCAATTGCCAGGTTTAGGGCATCATTTGCCTTTTGTGTGAAGCCTTTGAAATTGTACATACCGAATCATCCTTCCATAAGTAAATCTATTTTCATATACCTTCCCAAATAAATGTACCAAATCAAAACGCCCGTATTAAGTTTTATCTCAGCTTACTCTTGATAAGCTCTGCTCTCGCCTTATCTCTCTCCTGGGGTGTAAGCTTTCTGCCTGCACTTCTCATAAGGCTTGCAGGCTGAATTGCAAGCATAAGGCTGTCAACATCCTCCAAGGTTGCACCGTCAATTATCCCCTCGGTGATACCTATTCGCACGTTGGAGAGGAGCTTCATTGCCTCTGCATGAGAAATAAGTCTTGCAGTAAGCAGAATACCCATACTGCGGCTGATTCTGTCCTGATACTCCATACTCTCCATAAGTTTTGCTCTTGTTGCAAGTTCTGACTGTGCAAGCTGCTCGGAGATATTCTCCAGGTTCTCCACAGCTGCCTGCTCTGAGATTCCCAGAGTCACCTGATTGCTAAGCTGGTAGTAAGCGCTGATTGCATCTGTACCTTCTCCGTAAGTACCTCTGATTACAAAACCAAGTTTGCTCAGGTTGGATGCAATTCTTGCCACTGTCCTGCCCTCGCCGAGAGCACACAGGTGCATCATTACGGAAGCTCTCATTCCTGTGCCTAAATTTGTGGGGCACTGGGTAAGATAGCCAAGACGCTTGTCAAAAGCAAACTCCAGTTTTTCTGAAAGTGCAGTGTCAATTCTGTCTGCAATCCTATAAGCTTCTTTAACCGAAGCTCCGGGCTTTATAACCTGAATTCGCAGGTGGTCTTCTTCGTTAATCATAATGCTGATGCTTTCATCCTCGGTAACAGCCAAAGCTCTGCCGGGACGTTTATCTGCAAAGTCGGGACTTATCAGATGTCTTTCCACCATAGCAACGGTATCAAGCTCTGCAATGTCATCCATCAGCACAAACATAAACTTTTCATCAAGAGATTCAATGGCTTCTCTGATAATCTTCAGCACCTGTGTGCGCTGTATGTCATCCATTCTGCAAGGGAAAGGAAAATCTTTAAGGTTTCGTGCAAGTCTTACTCTGGAAGAAATAACTACAGAATCGTTCATTTTATTTTCCCTCTCTTTCTTTGATAATATCACGAAGCTCTGCTGCTCTCTCAAAATTCTGTTCTCTGATTGCATCCTCAAGCTCTGCCTTGAGCTGTGCCACATCGGGCTCTGTGCTCATATTCTGCTCTACCTGTGCGCTCTCCTCTGAAGATGCGTAAGGAACTTTTCCGCAATGAGCGGTGTTGCCGTGAATACGCTTTACCGAAGGCAGAATTTCGCCGAGGAACACCTCGTAGCAATGAGCACAGCCGACCTTGCCTGTGTTGGTAATATCACCGTAGCTGCTGCCACACACATCGCATCGTGTTGCTTGAGAACGTGCAGGCAAAGCTGCGCCGAAAATACTCTTTATAAGCCCTCCGAACATATCGGGCATTGAGCTGTCAAACACATTGTCAAAACCCATTTCGTGGGCACAATCCGCACAGAGAGTATATTCCTCGTATGCCCCGTTTACCACACGCTTAATCTGTGTGGTAGCATTATTAACTTTACATTTCTGACATTTCATACATATAACCTCCTTATATACATCACATAAGTGCCAAAAGCATATTTTTGTAGACAGATGCTCTCACCCTGTCTCTGTAAGCAGGGGGAACATCCCTCAAAGTGCGGTCTGCTCCCGCTGTGAGCAGAAGCCTTGCAGCTTCAACTCCTATTATTGACGCCGACTTCATATTGTTAATCATTATCTCGGCGGTAATGTTATCAAGCTCTGCACCGATAGAGTTAATAATATGCATCATCGCTTCGGATTTATCTGCCACTACCCTTGTAATGCGGATATATCCGCCACCACCCCGGCGGCTTTCAATGATATATCCCTGCTCGGGAGTAAAACGGGATGTAAGCACATAGTTAATCTGACTGGGTACACAGCCAAAGCGGTCTGCAAGTTCGTTTCTCTTTATCTCTGCATTACCCTCGGCCTCAATCATTTCCATTATATATTGTGTCAGCATATCACTTAGTCGCATACTGTCACCTCCAAATATTTGTGCAGCAAAAGTCAAAACACTTTGACCTTTCCTGACCTTGATTATATTCTACTTCATTAGTCAGAGAAAGTCAAAGTCAGACAAAGTCAAACTCCGCCAAAGTTCACATTCTTTGACGGAGTTTTCTTATGATATCTTTAATTTTCTTTGTTTTTCTCCATTTTTCTCGTTTTTTGCACATAAGTCAATAGTCAGAAAATCCGATTCACTCAATAAAAAGTTAAACCAAACAATAAAGTCTGCCGCAGATTATGCGACAGACTTTTTCTTTATTTATTCACAAGGTACTCAACAGCTTCTTTGTAGCCCTCAAAGCCCTTACCTGTAATAACCTTCTCTGCATAAAGAGAAACGTATGAAAAGCGTCTGAATTCCTCACGCTCATTCACCTCCGAAAGGTGCACCTCAACTGTGGGAATTGCCACAGCCTTGAGAGCATCAAGAATTGCAACGCTTGTGTGGGTGTATGCCGCAGGGTTGATTACTATGCCGTCATACTCACCCAGGCATTTCTGTATTTCTGTAACTATGTCACCCTCGTAATTACTCTGGAAAGCGTCACATTCAGCGCCATTTGCCTTGCAGATTTCCTCAACATAGGCCACCAGGTCCTGATATGTACTTTTGCCGTAAATATCAGGCTCGCGGATACCCAGCATATTCAGATTAGGTCCGTTGATTAATTTAAGTTTCATCACAAAACCTCCGAAACAGCATTCATAACATTTTCTGCCACTGTCTGTGCATCATCGTTTCCGTCAACAAAGGCATCTGCAAACTCCTTATAAAGGGGCAGACGCTTGGCATACAAGTCGGGAAGATTCACAGACAATGGTCTGTCATCGGTTGCAAGCAAGGATAAATCTCTGTCCATAAACACCACAACCGAATTCTGGCGGATGATATCCTTGTTTTCTTCCACAGTAACTGCACCGCCGCCTGTGGCAATAACCAGTCCGCTCTCTTTGCAAAGTTTAGAGAGCACTTCTGTTTCTGTCTTGCGGAATTTGGCCTCTCCCTCTTCTCTGATTATTTCAGAGGGTTTTCTGCCTGCGTAAGCTGTAAGCTCCAGGTCGCAATCCTTAAAAGGTCTTTGCAAAGTATCAGCTATGATTTTTCCTACTGTGGACTTGCCGCAACCGGGCATACCCACAAGCACAATGTTGCCTGTGCTGAAAGCAATATCCTTGCGGATTTTCTCTATAACCTCATCGGATATAACAGAGTCGGTAAAAATCTCGCAGGCACGCTTTGCCTGTGCTACAAGCATAGAAAGTCCGTTTACACAAGGAATTCCCATATTCTCTGCCTGCAGAAGCAAAGCTGTCTTTGCAGGGTTGTAGATTACATCGCACACACCACAGCAGTTTTTGAAATCTTCAAGATTCACAAGAGAAACTCCTGTTTTGGGATACATACCCACAGGTGTGGCATTTACAATCAGCTCCGCATCGAAGTGCAGATGAATATTATCGTAGTTATTCTCAAGGTTAAGGTCAACAACCACAACCTGAGCACCACCTTCAGAAAGCACCGCCTGTACAGTTTTGGAAGCACCGCCTCCACCAAGCACAACTGCTTTCTTACCCTTTATATCCACATCCAGCAGATTGAGCATATAAGCAAATCCGTAGTAATCGGTATTATCGCCAAAAAGTGTGCCGTCACTTCTTCTTACAACTGTATTGACTGCGCCTATTGCTTCTGCACAAGGAGAAAGCTCGTCGCAGTATTTCATAATCTCCTGCTTGTAAGGAATTGTTACATTGTAACCACACAAGGAGTTTTCCTTTACCCAGTCACCCAGTCTGTCCCTCTCCACCTCATAGAGTGCATAGGGATAATCCGCAAGGGAAGCGTGAATCCGGGGAGAAAAGCTGTGAGAAAGATGCTCACCCAGAAGACCGAAGTTTTTATGGTCATAGCCGCTGATATATTCCATCATATTACACCAGCTCTGTGTAGCTTCCCAGATATTCAAAGTCTTCTGTTTCTGCCTCAAGTTCGCACAGAAGTGTGGAAAGCGCAGGAGAATATACAGACTCGGAAACGTCAAAGTAGAACATAAACTCAAAGTCGGAGCCGGGTAAGGGACGGCTTTCAAGCTTTACAAGGTTGATATCAGATGCAAAGAATTTTGCAAGTATATGATAAAGTGAACCGGGTCTGTGAGGCAGAGTAAGCTTCATGCTTGTACGGTCTGCGCCGGGGTAAACCTCCAGCTGCTTTGAAATACAGATAAAACGTGTATCATTAGAAGCATTATCGCGGATATTGTGCTTGAGGATAGTAAGTCCGTAAAGTGCACCGCAGTCAGGAGAAGCAATAACAGCCACATCTGTTCTGCCGGATTCTGCAATCTCCTTTGCAGCAGCTGCTGTATTGCTGTAGGGCACTACCTTGATATTCTTGTTCTCTGTAAGAAACTGCGAGCACTGCTCAATTGCCTGCTCGTGAGACCAGATTTCCTTAATCTGTGAGAAGCTTGTAGCCTTGGAAAGCAGCGCGTGGTTAATACGGCATCTTACACTTCTTACAATATAGAAGTTATACTGTGACATCAGGTCATAAACCATACTTACAGAGCCTGCTGTGCTGTTTTCAAGGGGAAGAATACCATAGCGGCAAAGACCTGAATCAACAGCCTTGAATACAGCATCAAAGCTTGACATATACATAATCTGGGGAAGCTTGAACATCTTCTCGCAAGCGTGCTGAGAGTAAGCACCCTCAGTGCCCTGACAAGCCACAATTGCTCTTTCGGGAAAAAGCTGGGGTGTGGTCTCAAGAGCTGTGCTGATAGTTTCTGCAAGCTGCTTGTCGCTGTTGAGCACTCTGCTCTGATAAGCTCGGCTTACGTTTGTAAGGGTTGAGAAAAGAACTCTTGTGTAAAGCTCTGTTTCATCTGAGCTGCGCTCTGCAGCTTTTGCAATGAGCTGACGCTCACGCTCTCCGTCATAAAGGGGAGTTTTGCTCTCTTTCTTATACTGGGCAACACCCTTGATAACTTCCATTCTTTTGTTAAAAAGGTTTACAAGTTCCTCGTCAATTTTATCTATTTCCTGTCTGTAATTTTCAATACTCATTTTTATTCTCCCCTGTCAGTTGTTTGTGAAAATCAAAGCTCAAATCCGTCTGCATTAACAAGTGCAATTGCCGCTGCAGCTTCCACCACAGCTGATGCTCTCGGCACAATGCAAGGATCGTGTCTTCCATTTATTACAAGTTCTTCTTCCCTGTTTTCAATCACATTTACACTTTTTTGTGCAAGAGCAATTGAGGGAGTTGGCTTGAATGCAGCCTTGAACACAAGGGGCATTCCCGAAGATATTCCACCCAGGATTCCGCCGCAGTTGTTTGTAAGGGTCACAACCTCACCCTGCTCGTTAAAAGCAAAGCCGTCGTTTGCCTGTGAGCCGAACATTTCTGCAAACTCAAAGCCTGCACCAAACTCAATACCCTTTACAGCGGGAACAGAAAATACCGCCGATGCAATAAGGGACTCAAGTCCACCAAAGAAATCACTTCCCAGACCTGCAGGGAGATTGTAGATACCGCATTCAATCTCACCTCCTACCGAATCCCCCTCCTTTTTTTTTGCAAGGATAAGGTCGGTCATAGCCTGCTTTTTATCACTGTCAATAACGGGGAAATCTTCTCCCGTAAGACGAGCACAAAGTTCTTTGTCTTCAGAAAGATTGTTAAGGGATGCATCCTCCACGTTTCCGATTCTGCTTACGTGGGACACAACCTGAATTCCCTTTTGTCTCAAAAGTTCAAGGCACAGAAATCCCGCTGCGCACAAAGCACCTGTAAGTCTGCCAGAAAACTGTCCGCCACCGCGGATATCGTTGTGACCTGCATACTTTATGAAAGCCGCAAAGTCAGAGTGATTTGGTCGCATCACAGCTCTTACGTTTGAATAATCTTTTGAGCGTGTGTCTGTGTTTTCAATCATCAGGCACACAGGAGCACCACAAGTTATTCCGTCTACAACACCTGACTTAAAGATAACCTTGTCAGGCTCCTGACGCTTTGTGGCAAGCTCACTCTTGGCTCTTCTTCTGTCCATAAAGGCACAGAGCTTTTCTTCGTCTATTTTCATTCCTGCGGGGAGTCCGTCAACGATTGCACCGATAGCAGCCGCATGGGACTGACCAAACAGGGTTATTTTTATCTTGTTTCCGAAGGTAGCCGACATAATTTATTCCTCCACCTTTATCTTTGCACCAAGGCTCTGCAAATCCTCATAGAATTTGGGATAGGATTTGTTTACAGCCTGAGCATCCTTTATCACCACAGGTCCCTTGCAGATTGCCGCCGCTATTGCCGCAGACATTGCAATTCTGTGATCGTTGCAGGAGTCAACCTCTCCGCCGAGAAGCTCTCCTGTACCATCTATAACAAGGCTGTCCTGTGTACATTCACACTTACCGCCCAAGTTATTAATCATATCAGAAACCGTCAATAGTCTGTCGCTCTCTTTAAGCTTAAGCCTTGAAGCTCCTGTTATCTCGGTTTTTCCCTTTGCACCTGCAGAAACAACCGCAAGAATGGGCACCAGGTCAGGTATATTGCTCACATCAATCTTAATAGCATTCAGGCCGGCGCCTTTGCAGGTTGCGGCTTTCTCGTCAGCTGCAACACTTGCTCCGAATTCTGAAAGCAGATTGAGAATCTCTTTATCTCCCTGGGCTGAGTTCTTGTCAAGGCATGTAAGCCTTACATCTCCTCCCAGAGCACCTGATGCAAGAAAGAATGCCGAGTTTGACCAGTCACCCTCCACAAGGCAATCACGCAAATCGTACTTACCCCGCACAGAGTAAGTCCTGTCATCCTCTGTAATCTGCACATCGGAATTTTTCAAAGCCTTAACGGTAAGGTCAACATAAGGTTTAGATTCAAACTTGCCCGTAACAGTAAGATTTCCTCCGCCACACAGAGGAAGCATCAGCAGAAGTCCGCTGATAAACTGTGAGCTCACCTCACCTGTTATGGAGTAATCATAGCCAAATGCTCTGCCGCTCTGAATGATTCTGTTGTTTTCGTCACGGCTGATTACAATTCCGTGTTCAGTAAGAACATCTGTAAGGGGTGTAAGGGGTCTTTCAAAAAGTCTGTCGCAGCCCGCAAATCTCGCACAAAGTCCGATGCCTGCGGCTACACACATCATAAGTCTTAAGGTTGTACCGCTTTCGTTGCAATCAAGCACAACGCTCTGTCCTGCGTGCACCGTTACCTTTGGAACCAGGTACATATTTCCTATTTTTACAATATTGCTGCCCATAGCCTTAAGACAAGCTATGGTAGCATCAATATCCTGGGAAGATTCCGAGCATCTGACACGGGTAACACCCTCGGACATAGCAGCACAGATGAGCAATCTGTGTGCCATGGACTTGGAGGGAATTGCCTGCACCGAGCCCGAAAGTTTTGAGGGATATACAGTAACATTCATTATTTGTCTGTATCCCCTTTCTCAATTAATTCTTTGAGAAATTCCGTTTTAGTTCTGTAAAGATAGCAATCACCGAAAGCTTTCACCATAACAACGGAAATTTCTGCACCCTCTCGTTTTTTATCAGAAAGGGAGGCTTCATATAACATATTATAATCGTATTCACAACTAATTGGAAGACTATATTTTTTGCAAAGGTTTTCTATGTCCTGCGCAACGGACAAGTCGCAGACACCGCTCTTTGCACAGGCACGGGCAACAATGCACATTCCTGCAGAAACGGCGCTACCGTGAGCCACACCGAAATTGCTCACTCTCTCAATGGCGTGTCCAACTGTGTGACCAAGATTCAGAAACTGTCGCACACCTGTGTCAAACTCATCCTTACACACATAGTCACGCTTGATGCTCACACATTCTTCTATCATCTCGTCAAGGTAATCGCAGACATCACCCTCAAGGATATCCTTGAGTCGTCCTCCTCTGAGCACAGCATACTTGATAACCTCTGCAATTCCGTTGGAAAATTCCTCACAGGGCAGAGTAGAAAGCACAGCGCTGTCGCAAATCACAGCACGGGGCTGATAAAAAGCGCCATACATATTCTTGCCCTTGCTCAGGTTAACAGCAGTTTTGCCGCCGACAGAAGAATCTGTCATTGCAAGCAGAGATGTAGGAATCTGCACCACAGCCACACCACGCTGGAAGAGTGCACCGCACAAACCCGCAAGGTCTGTGATAACTCCTCCGCCAAGTGCAACTATAACGTCACTTCTTGTAAGTCCTTCTTCAATGCAGAAATCTGCGGCTTTCACAAGATTTTCGGGATTCTTGGAGGCCTCCCCTGCTTCAATTATAAAAACAGAAGCTGCAAGTCCTGCTTTTTCAAGGGAAGTCTTCACCCTGTCTGCATATAAAGGCGCTACATTGGAATCTGAAACAATAACAGCCTTTGACCCTTTGCAGACAGATTTGACAATCTCTCCGCAGGAATCAATCAGACCCTGCTCTATATATACTTTATAGCTTTTAGATGCATTGACTTCTACTATTCTCATCCTTCAGACGCCTCCTTTGCTCTTTTACCTTCCAGAAGTAATCTCTTCAGAGTTTCCGAATCTGAATTCTTCAGTGCATCGGAATATTCTTTCAAAGAAGAAACTATGCAATCTATCTCTCTGATAAGATTATCTTTATTATCCATAAACAACTCTGTCCACATATTTTCATTAAGATATGCAACTCTGGTCAAGTCTCTGTAACTGCCGGCAGAGATACCGTTATGCTCATTTGCCGAAGGGCTTTTTACATATGCGTTTGACACCACGTGAGCCAGCTGGGAAGTGAACGCTATAAGTCTGTCGTGCTTTTCGGCACTCATTATGTTTATTCTTGCAAATCCGATGTCTATTATAACGTCTCTTGCCTTGCCGAGGACAGTTATGTCTTCACCCTGCTTGGGAACAAGAATGAAGGTTGCAGTCTTGAACATGTTGTCCTTTGCGTTTTTAATGCCTGAAT
>CALEIO010000066.1 GCA_937875885.1 uncultured Clostridia bacterium
GAGACCGAGCACTATTTCTCGGAGTTCTTCTCCTCGCGCGTTGGCATATCGGCTCTGAAATTCCGCCGACGGCTGATCCCCACCCACCGCGACTCAATAATGTAAAAATCCCCGAAACCCCTTTACAAACTCCGAAAAATGTGGTAAAATAGTAAAATAAATTTAATGATGGCAGTTGCAAATTGTAAAAATTGCAAAAGGTAAATGGAATGTTAATATCAAAGAAAGCTATGGTTCTTGGAGTGGAACATTTTGGTTCCAAGAGGATGGAAGAATTAAGGATGACTATGGCTATGTGAATGAGCGAACTTGGTCAATAGAGGGAGATACACTTGTTATTGACGGAGAAGAGAATTGCGAAGTGAGAAAAGTTGCTGATGATATTTATCTTTTAGTTAGTAACGGCGAACCTTATATGCTGATGCAGTAATTCATAATTTGAATATAGAGCGGGCAGAGTCCCGCTCTTTTCTTTTGCCTTTTGGTGTTTCATTAGGGTATACCCCTATGACAAAGAGAATCGAATTGATTTTATATGTCATATAAATTATATCATAATCTTTGAAATATTTCAAAATATCTCATAACCCTATTGACATACTTTTGGAATTGTGGTACAATAGTATCGGATTAAGAAAGGTCGTGAAAATATGAGGGTAGGTTATGTAAGGTGTTCGACTATCGAACAGAACGAGGCGCGTCAGCTTAAAATGATGACAGAGCAAAACGCAGAGAAGATTTTTACCGATAAGGCAAGCGGCAAGAACACAGACCGCCAAGAGTTCAAAGCGATGATGAGTTTCGTCAGAGCGGGTGATATTGTTATTGTTGAGAGCATTTCAAGAATTGCACGAAATACCCGCGACTTGCTTTCTATCGTTTCAGAGCTTACGGAAAAGGGTGTTGAGTTTGTAAGCCTTAAAGAGAATATCGACACCACAACACCGCAAGGTAGATTTATGCTTACAGTTTTCGGCGCACTTGCCGAGCTTGAAAGAGAAAACATTTTAGAGCGTCAGCGTGAAGGAATTGAGATTGCCAAGAGTGAGGGCAAATACAAAGGCAGAAAGCCTGTTGAGATCGACGAGGATAAATTCAAATCTCTTTGTAAAAAGTGGCGCGCGGGCGAAATTACCGCAACCGCCGCTATGAAAGAGTTAGGACTAAAACCCAACACTTTCTACCGCAGAGTAAAAGAAATGGGGCTGTAAAGCCCCTATGAATTGGAGGTAGAATTATGAATATTTTATCAGTTACAGCAGAACCAATTATGTGGTATGAAAATAGTGTTTTAATGACTTTTATAGGTGTAATCGTTGGTGCGGTAATCGGTTTTATGGGGTCTGTCATTCAAAGTAAGATTACCGCCAAGAATAATATAGAAGTCGTAAAAGCGCAAGGAGAAAACGAAATAAAACAACATAGATATATGGAGCAAGAAAAACTATATTCAGATATTATTGCATTCTTGCCACAATTTCTACTCTCAATCAATCGCATAACTCGTAAAGAACACCTTTCTACGGAGAACAAGCTAATGCTTAATTCGTTTAATCATCGATTAAGAATATATTCGTCTAAAGCGTTATTCGATAAGTTTTATGAACTTATTGAATATATAATAACAGAGAATGATGATAAAAAATGTATGTCTCAAATAGATGAGTTTACAGACTTATTATTGGATGATTTGAATAAAACAAAAGGGCTCGAAGAATAGCCCTTGACTTTACTATACTTTTGATTCATAATTGATTACAACAAGCGCGCTGACTATGATACAAAATCAAGGTCAGTTGCGAATTTCTAAGGAATTATTTGGGTTTAATGAATACACAGATTGACGCCTAAGGCGGCAATCAATGGCATTCAAGAGGTCGTGGGTTCGATCCCCATCGTCTCCACCACGAAGAAAGCCTTGAGGTAAGTTTTTGGTAACTTAACTCAAGGCTTTTTTTCTTTGGTTTTGACTTTTTAAGCTACAGTGGTTGCCCTGGTGGCAGAGCTGATTCTGACAATATAAGTGTATAACAAAACTGTAAATAGTGTAACAGCATATTGCCTTGAATTCGTCCTTTATCGGGTGATATAATATAATCAGTTAATTGTATAATTGCGACAATATCTAGACAGGAGATGATTTGATGTCACTGTGTATAGGCTGTATGCATGAAATAGGCAGTGAGATAATTTGTCCCGACTGCGGATTTAATAATTCTAAAACTCAGGTTTCACCTTATCTTCCTTACGGTGCAGTTCTTGATAAACGCTATGTTGTAGGAAAAAATCTTGAGATAAATGGTGAAAGTTGCCTTTATATCGGTTTTGATCGTGAAACCGCCCGTACTGTACTTATCCGTGAGTTTCTGCCTGATGGCTACTATTTCCGTCTTGAAGGTAGCGTAAAGCTTTCTGTGGACTCTTCCAAAACAGAAACTTACGAAAAACTTATGTCTGAGTTTGAGCAGTACTTCAGCTTCCTTTCCACACTCAGAGATATGTCTGCTATGAATGTTATCACAGATATCTTCAGAGCAAATAACACCTGTTATGTTGTAGAAGAGTATGAGGAGCTTATCTCCTTTGAGGAGTATGTTTCCAGAAATAACGGTCATCTTGACTGGGAAGTGGCACGTCCTTTGTTTATGCCCATTGTTTCTTTGCTTGAATCATTGCACAAGAATGGCTACGGACATTTTGCTGTGTCACCCTCAAACCTTTACATCACAACCTCCGGCAAGGCTCTTTTGCTTGGCTTTGCAACAATCAACGAGCGCAGAAGAGGTACACCTCTCAAGTCACAGCTGTTTTCAGGTTGTGCTGCTCCTGAACAGTACGAGAAGAATTTCCCCATTGATAATATTACAGATATCTATGGCTTTACAGCTACTCTGTTCTATGCGCTCACAGGTGCACTCCCTGCATCCGCAAAGGAACGTCTGAATGATGGTGCATTGCTGATGAGCACATCCACCGTGAAGAGATTACCTCCTCACGTTGTTTCTGCTCTTGCAAACGGACTTCAGGTTAAGCGTGAGGATCGTATCATCGATTTCGGCGATTTACGCTCACAGCTTTCAGTAGCACCTACGGTAAAGGCTATTCAGGATGAAATCAGCCGTACAGCAAGTATGGCAAACTCTGTAAAGCCTGAAAAGAAAAAGTACGGAATGTCTCCCATATCTGTAGGCATTATCGTAACAGTTGTGGCTTCGCTTATTTTCCTTTGGATCGGAATTATCATTATCGATAAAACTGTATCTACAAGTGATCCGACAGATTCACAGCCTACAACACAGATGCAGATTCCCACTGTTGCTCAGGATGTTGAGTGGACAGGCGAAACTCTTGCAAACTATGTTGGTAAAGAATTCAGCGAAGTTAACTCCGAGCTTGTAGCAAAAGGCATTACTGTGTATCAGTATGTTTATGCTGATGAAGATGACGGCTATTCCAATGAATACGCTAAAGGTGTAATTATGGAGCAGAGCTTCCCCGAGGGAACACCTCTGGACAGTGAGCGTGGCTTTGCAGTTTCTTTCAAAGTAAGCCGTGGCCCCAAATCTGCCACACTACCTGAAATCAAAGAAACTTCAATTGCTACAGCGGTTGCAAAACTTACCGATCTCGGCTTTGTAGTATATAAAGATGACGTTGTAGTGTATGACGAGAAAATTGCTAAAGATAAGGTAATTGGTTATGCAGACTACGATGCTGGCGACAAGGTACCTCTTAATTCCGACATATACATTGTTGTTAGTTCCGGTCCCAAGCCCTAAAATGTAAAAAAGAAGCACTTTTGAACATTGTTCTTAAGTGCTTCTGTTAGTTTTAATATCTTATTTATTGACGGGTTTATGTTTGGTTCTTATTTTACTTTCTGCATGCTGAATCAGATTCAATAATGAACTTGACTGTTCAGCGTATTCCTGCGATAATATCTCTGTAGAGTATTCTGTGCTCTTAAGTATATCAGCTGAATCTGTTTCACTTTCAGATGTTGCCGCATATTGGAATTTTGTTGCATATCTGCTCATATATGAGTCGCAGTAGCCCTGATATAAACCTTTGTTTACAGAGAACATTGTTTGTTGATTGTCTTTGTTGGCAGAGTATAGTGTGCGGAATACCTTGTATATAGCCAGCATCAGATAGTTTGAAACATCAGATGTCAGTTGCTTGTTCTTGTTTTTTGCAAGCATATCAAAAACTATGGCCAGTGAGTTGCACATAATCTTTTTGTTGAGCATAGGCACAAGTGCTGCTCCTCTGAGGTTGTCGGGAATTTCACTTGAGTCGTCAGGGATATCTTCAAAGTTAAGTGTGGCACCTGAACGTTCAGGGCTTCTTCCCAGAAGAAAATCACAGGATACCTCGTAGTATTCAGCTACGCTTATAACAAAATCGAGTGAGCATTGTCTTATGCCTTTTTCGTAGTGAGAGAGCAGAGCCTGAGAAATTCCCAGGTCAGCTGCAGCTTGTTTCTGGCTGAGCTTTTTCTCTTTTCTTAGCATAGTAATAATTCGCGGAAAATCTTTGTTCATTTCCTGACCACCTTTCTATACTGTTAGTATAAAATATATTTTACATATTGTAAATAGAAAACGGAGAACATTATGAAATCATATTACATTCATTTTATCAGACACGGTGCTATAGATGAAACCAAGCAGGGTGCATATATCGGTGTTACTGATGCCCCTCTTTCCGAAGATGGTATTGCAGAGCTGAAAAAGCTGGATAATACCTGCAAGTATCCCTATGCACCTGTAATTTTCACAGGCCCTCTTAAAAGATGTACACAGACCTGTGAGGTTTTGTATCCTCACGTTAAGCCCATTGTTGTTGATGAGCTTACAGAAATGAATTTCGGCAAGTGGGAAGGTAAGACTGCAGAAGAGCTTCGTGGTGACCCTCTGTTTGAAAGTTGGCTTGCAGGCGAGAATGGTACAACTCCTCCCGGTGGCGAAAGCAACGATGATTTCACCCGCAGAATCTGCCTGATGTTTCAGGATATTGTTGAGGGACTTATCAAGACAGGTAACACAGATTGTGCAATCATAACTCACGGTGGAATCATTATGACATTGCTTGCAATTTACGGATTTCCTCAGGCAAAACCTTTTGATTGGGCATGCGATAACGGCTATGGTTTCTCTATGCGCATAACTCCTATGCTCTGGCAGAGAGATAAGGTTGCAGAGGTATATAAACTTATCCCCGAAGAAAGGGAAGATGATTAATGCTTCTTAAGTACGATTTACATACTCACATTCTCCCCGGTGTAGATGATGGTGCCAAGTGTATTGATGAAGCTCTGGAACTTATGAGAGTGCTGGATTCTCAAGGAGTGGAGAACGTAGTATTTACACCGCATCTCTATACACATAAAGAGAGTGTGGAAGATTTTCTTGAGCGCAGGGAGTTATCCTACAAGGAGTTTAAGCCGCATATACCCGAGAATATGACGGTAAAACTTGCGGCAGAGGTGTATGTTACAGATTACCTTTTTGCAGAAAATCACGATTTCAGTAAACTCTGTATCGAAGATACTCCTTATATGATTACGGAGTTTTCTTACAACTCAACTTTCTCTGAATCTACTATGAGGAAACTCGGCAGATTAAAGGATATGGGTGTAGTACCCATCATTCCTCATATTGAGCGATATCCCTCTTTGATGAAGCACAAGTCCTTGGTTGAAAAACTGTCAAAACGAAGAATACTTATTCAGTCTAATGTAAGTTCATTCACTGACCGCAAACTTGCCAGAAAACTCCTCAAGTATCTTAAGGCAGGGTATATTCAGATTCTTTCTACAGATGCACACAGCCTTACAAGAAATTCACCCGAGAATGTAACCAAGGCAGAAGATATAATTCTAAAGAAATTGTCACGTACAACACTTGAGAGATTGAATCTAAATGCCAATATGATTTTTGATGGTGACATTATATAAATCATCTGACAGACGTTGTTTTTTACAACGTCTGTTTTTATGTGTGAATTGCAGAATTGGTGCTAAATGAAAGATAAATCATTAAAATACATTAAAAATCTCAAAAATATGCAAAATATGGCAACAATTCCTGCAAAAATCATTGAATTTATTGATGTGTTGTGATAAGATTGTTTAAGAATGAAATGGGGGACAAATATGGAAAAACACCTTTTCGTGCGTATAGATGCAAAAATGAATTCGCTCTCCAAAGGACAGAAGCTTATTGCTGAGTTCATTGAGCAGCATTATGATAGAGCCGCATTCCTTACTGCTTCCAAACTGGGTGAGTATGTTGGTGTGAGCGAAAGTACAGTTGTGCGTTTTGCTACTGAGCTTGGTTATTCAGGATATCCACAGCTTCAGAAGGCTATGCAGGAAATGATCAAGGATAAGCTTACCTCTGTGCAGCGTATCGAGGTTAGTGCAGCTAAAATCGGTGATGGTGACGTACTTGAGAATGTTCTGAATCAGGATATTGTTAAAATCCGCAGAACACTTGAAGAAACATCCAGAGAGGATTTTGACCGTGCTGTCAATTCCATAATCTCTGCAAAGAATATCTATATTTTCGGTACCCGTAGCGCAAGTTCCCTTGCAAGTTTCCTTGGTTATTATTTTGACCTGATTTTTGGTAATGTTCACGTTGTTACAACCGCAAGCCGTTCAGGTATGTATGAGGCTCTTCTCAGAATTTCCGATGAAGATGCTATTATTGGTATCAGCTTCCCCAGATACAGCAAAACAGCTGCAAGTGCTATGGATTTTGCTCATTCCCGCGGTGCTGCAACTATTGCAATTACCGACAGTATGCTTTCTCCTTTGGTGGATAGTGCAGACTCACTTCTTATTGCAAGAAGCGATATGGCTTCAGTGGTAGACTCCCTGGTTGCACCACTTTCTCTTATCAATGCTCTTATAGTAGCAACTGTTATCAAGAGAAAAGACGAGGTTAAGGCTACATTTGAAACACTGGAAACCGTATGGCATGAGCAGGGTGTTTATACCAGCACACATACAAAGGAAAAAGTGTGATATGAGCAATATTATAGTTATAGGCGGCGGTGCGGCAGGACTTATGGCTGCAGGCACAGCAGCAGAGCTTGGTGCACAGGTCACTGTTATTGAAAAGAACAAACGTATAGGCAGAAAAATCTGCATTACAGGTAAGGGCAGATGCAATGTAACGAATAATTGCACTGTCAATACTTTTATCGAGAATGTCAACACCAACCCCAAATTTATGTACAGCGCCATCAATGCTTTTGATTGCTCTGATACTATGAGCTTTTTTGAGGATCTGGGACTTGCTCTGAAAACAGAGAGAGGAAACAGGGTTTTTCCTTTGTCAGATAAAGCTCTGGATGTTGTTGATGCTTTGGAAAGATTTGTAAAGAGTAACGGAGTAAGAATAGTTACGGGTACAACAGTAAAGAAACTTGTCATAGAAAATTCTGCAGTAACTGCTGTTGTGGACGAAAACGGCAGAAGCTACCCTTGTGATGCAGTAATAGTTGCAACCGGCGGAGCTTCATACCCTCTTACAGGCTCAACGGGAGACGGATATGCTTTTGCCCGTCAGGCAGGTCACACAGTAGAGAAGCCCGAAGCTTCACTGATTCCTCTTACCTGCAAAGGCGAAATGCTCAAAGACTGTAAAGATATGCAGGGACTTGCTTTGAAGAATGTAGGGGTAAAACTCCTCAAAGGCAATAAAGTCTGCTATGAAGATTTTGGTGAGCTTTTATTTACACATTTCGGTCTGTCGGGTCCCACAATACTCAGTGCCAGCGCTCACATCAAAGATATATCAAATGGTGGCTACACTGTTTCAATTGATATGAAGCCTGCTCTTGATGAGGAAAAACTCAACGAGAGAATACTCAGGGACTTTGATAAAAACAAGAATAAGGGAATTTCAAATTCACTTGGTGAATTGCTTCCTTCTTCAATGATTCCTGTGGTTATCAGACGTATTGGTGTTGACCCTGCACTCAGATGCAACAGTATTACCAAGGAGCAGAGAAGCGAGTTTATAAATATTCTCAAAAATCTGACTTTTGATGTTTCGGGAGTCAGACCTATTGATGAAGCTATAATTACCCGTGGCGGTGTGAAAACATCAGAGATTAACCCCGCAACAATGGAAAGCAAAATCTGCAATGGTTTGTATTTCTGCGGAGAAGTGATTGATGTTGACGCTTACACAGGTGGTTTCAATCTTCAGATTGCATTTTCAACAGGTAGACTTGCCGGTACTTGGGCAGTCTACAACTCATAAATTTATTTAGTACAGGAGAGTTTATTATGTCTATCGCAATAGCTATCGACGGCCCTGCAGGGGCAGGGAAATCCACAATTGCCCGTGCAGCAGCAAAGCACCTGGGCTTTATCTATGTTGATACAGGTGCAATGTACCGTGCAATCGGTCTTTATTGCCTGCGCAAGGGAGTGTCTGCAACTGATACAGAATCAGTAATTTCTTTGCTTGATGAGATTCAGGTTTCTCTTGCAAGAGATGCAGAGGGTAACCAGCTGATCATCCTTTGCGGTGAAGATGTTTCTGCTTATATCAGAACAGAAGAGGTTTCAATGGCAGCTTCCCGTGTTTCTGCTATTCCCGAGGTAAGAGCATTCCTTCTTTCTCTGCAGAGGGATATGGCTAAAGAATTCAATGTAATTATGGACGGAAGAGATATCGGTACTGTTGTTCTTCCTGATGCAAAGGTAAAGATTTTCCTTACAGCTTCAGCAGAAATCAGAGCAAAACGCAGATTTGATGAGCTTATCGCAAAGGGCGAGAACGTAGTTTACGAAGATGTTCTTGCAGATGTTATCGAGCGTGATAATAATGATATGAACAGACCCATTGCCCCCCTCAAGCCTGCAGAGGACAGCATCCTTGTTGATACATCAGGTATTGGTCTGCAGGAGTCAATTGATCTGCTTATCAAGACAATAGAGGAGAACAAGTAAGTGAGTACTAAGTTTAGCATGCCGTTTTATAAGGTACTGAAAGGTGTTGCAAGTGTATTATTTCTGCCGATTTCCCGCATCAGATTTACAAACCGCAACAACGTGCCTGCAGACGGCAGATATATCATTGCGCCAAATCATATTTCGGCCCTTGATGTAATCTATATTACAATAGGTCAGAAAAGACCTGTGCGCTATATGGGTAAGGCCGAATTGTTCAGAAATAAGTTTATTGGCTGGCTTCTGACAAAAATGGGTGCTTTCCCTGTGGAGCGAGGTAAGGGTGACTGGGATTCAATCAATAATGCAAAGCAGATGATTGATAACGGAGATCTTTTAGGTATTTTTATTGAGGGCACCCGTTCAAAGACAGGTGAGCTCCTGCGCCCCAAGAGCGGTGCCGTGCTTATTGCTCATCAGATGAATTGCAAAATTGTTCCCGCGTCAATTACTTACAGGGGAGATAAGAGACACTTTTTCTCAAAAATATATGTAAGTTTCGGCGAGCCTGTTTCCACAGAGGAATTAGGTGTTGTAAACGGATCTCCCAGAGAATACAGAGAAGCCTCCCGTCAGCTTATGGACAGAATCAGAGTTATGTGGGAGAGAGATAAATATGGAAATTAAACTTGCAAAAACTGCTGGCTTCTGTTTTGGTGTAAACAGAGCTGTTAATATTGTGTACAAACTTCTGGACGAAGGAAAGAGCGTAGCAACCCTGGGTCCCATAATTCATAACACAGAAATGGTTAATGAACTGCGGGCACGTGGAGTGGTAACTGTAGATACTCCTGCAGACACGCCTGTAGGATCAACTCTTGTAATCCGTTCTCACGGTGTGTCAAAGTCTGTTAAGGATTCAATTGCAGATATGCAGATTGATTGTTGCGATGCAACCTGTCCTTTTGTCTCAAAGATTCATTCAATCGTAGCTGCTGCCGACGTAAACAAAAATGTTTCGGTTTTTGTGGCAGGAGACAGTGCACACCCTGAGGTTCAGGGGATTATCGGTCACTCAAGCGTACCTTGTTATACATACAAGAACAACGAAGAACTTGAGGATTTACTCGGCAATATTCCGTCAGAGAAATATGATGCTGCGATTTTTGTTGCTCAGACTACTTTTAGCGAAAAAGAATGGAAAAAATGTTCAAAAACAATAAAAAAAGTCTGTACAAATCCAGAAATATTTGCTACAATATGTAGTGCTACGCATAGTCGGCAGACGGAAGCCGAAAATCTGGCAAAAAGCTCAGAGCTTATGATAGTCATAGGCGACAAGAAGAGCTCAAACACTTCAAAGCTCTATGAACTTTGCAGTAAAGTTTGTTCTTCAACCCTGTGGATAGAAACAGCTCAGGAACTTTTACCGGAAAGATTAAGCAATGTCAGCTCGGTTGGCGTAACTGCGGGAGCATCGACTCCTGCAAGGATTATAAAGGAGGTACTGGATAAAATGGAAGAAATGACCAAGTCCGGTGTAACAAACGATTTTGAAGATTTTGAGGCTCTTCTGGAAGAAAACCTCAAAGGCTTAAATACAAATGAAAGGGTAATGGGTACTGTTATCAGCATAACTCCCACAGAGGTTTATGTAGATGTTGGCAGAAAGCAGGCAGGCTTTATTCCTGCAGTTGAGCTTTCTTTCGGCCCTGTTAACAATCCCAACGACTTCGTTAAGGTTGGCGATGAGATCGAGCTTCTCATTATGAAGACAAACGATGTTGAAGGCACAATTATGCTTTCTAAACGTAGAGTTGACGCTAAGAAGGATTGGGATGAGCTCGAGAAGCTCGTTGAGGAAAACGCAGTTCTCACAGGTGAGGTTGTAGAAGTTGTAAACGGCGGCGTTATCGTATTCGCTCGCAACAACCGCATCTTCATTCCCGCATCTCAGGCATCTATCAATCGTATGGATGATCTTACTCCTCTTCTCCACACAGAGGTTGAGTTCAGACTTCTCGAGGTTTCACAGCGTGGCAGACGTAAGAAGATCGTTGGTTCTATCAAGAGCGTTCTTCGTGATCAGAGATCTGAGTTCAAGGCTGCTTTCTGGGAGGCAATCGAAGTTGGCAAGACTTACACAGGTTCTGTTAAGTCTCTCACAAACTACGGTGCATTTGTTGATCTCGGCGGAGTTGACGGTATGGTACATATCTCAGAACTCAGCTGGAAGAGAATCAAGCATCCTTCAGAAATCGTTAACGTTGGCGATACTGTAAAGGTATTCGTTAAGGCTCTCGATGCTGAAAACAGAAAGATTTCTCTCGGCTACAAGAGAATCGAAGACAATCCCTGGGAAATCCTCAAGAGAGATTATCCCGTTGATTCAGTTGTTGATGCAACTGTTGTCGGCCTTACAACCTTCGGTGCTTTTGCAAGCATCATTGATGGCATTGACGGTCTCCCTACTGATGCACTGGTTACCATTAGACTGATTGCCAACAACACTTATTACACCTATACCGATGCTCCTGTTTCGTTGCCTTACGGCACTGTTTTCTGCGTAGAAATCGTAATGCCGAGCAGCTTTAAAATCGTTCAGTGGAATGGCATTGACGTTGCTCCGCACGAAGGAAATCAATTCCTCTCCGGTGACATTACCGTTGGTGCCAACCATATGACGCTGACCGCAAAGGCGCGCCCCAAGGCGCCCGCTATTGGCGGTGAGATTGAAAAAATCAGTCCTGTTCTCAATTCCGATAACAAGATTGATGTTGTCTTTTCCAGTGCTGAGATTGCTGAACTTTATGAAGTAGCCATCTCTTTGGACGGAGACGTTTCCAAGCTCACAGACGGTGATT
>CALEIO010000067.1 GCA_937875885.1 uncultured Clostridia bacterium
CCCAATATCTCTGTCGGTTGAACGCCCAGTCTTTCATCTTGTACTGAACACCCTTTTCGCCAATGCCCTTTTCGGTGAGATATTCGAGCATTTTCGCGATGGCTTCTTTTTTGGTCTTGATGCCGTTCAAGAAATCGGAGTTGACCATTTCGCCGTCGCCTGTGTAAGCTTCAACAGCAATGTCGCCGCCCTTGATAACTTCAATGATATCAACACCGAACTTTTTAGCAAATTCGTAGTCTCTCTGGTCGTGAGCAGGTACAGCCATAATTGCACCTGTACCATAGCCCATCATTACATAGTCAGAAATAAAGATGGGAATCTCTTTACCATTTACAGGATTGATTGCTGTGAAGCCATCGAGCTTAACGCCTGTTTTATCTTTGACAAGCTGTGTTCTTTCAAACTCTGTCTTCTTTGCACACTCTGTTCTGTAATTTTCTACATCTGCATAGTTTGAGATCATATCCTTATACTTATCGAGCATAGGATGCTCAGGAGCCATAACCATAAAGGTTACGCCGAACAAAGTATCGGGACGTGTTGTGTAAATGCGGAGAGTTTCGTCGGTGTTCTTAACTGCGAAGTTAACAAAAGCACCTGTGGATTTGCCAATCCAGTTCTCCTGCTGAAGCTTTACGTTGGGAAGGTAGTCTACATCCTTAAGACCTTCAAGGAGTTTATCTGCATATTCTGTGATGCGCAGATACCATACGTCTTTGGATTTCTGAACGATATCGCTGTGGCAGATATCGCACTTGCCGCCCTGTGAATCTTCATTGGAAAGTACTACCTTGCAAGAAGGACAGTAGTTTACAAGGGTCTTATCTCTGAAAGCAAGACCGTTTTCGAACATCTTAAGGAAAATCCACTGTGTCCATTTGTAATAGTCTTCTTCTGTTGTGTCGATAACTCTGTTCCAGTCAAAGGAAAAGCCTACTCTTTTGAGCTGACTTGTAAACTTTGCAATGTTTGTATCTGTTACCTTTCTGGGGTGCATACGGTTTTTGATAGCATAGTTTTCTGTAGGCAGACCATAAGCGTCAAAACCGATTGGGAAAAGCACGTTGTAGCCTTCCATTCTTCTTTTTCTTGAAACAACTTCAAGACCTGAATATGCCTTGATGTGGCCAACGTGCATACCTGCACCGCTGGGATAAGGAAATTCTACGAGAGCGTAGAACTTTTCTTTATCGGAATTGTCCTTTGCCTCAAAAACTCCTTTCTCTTCCCAGATTTTCTGCCACTTAGACTCGACATTTGTGTGTTCGTATCTCAAAATGAGTCCTCCTCATCAATAATTTACAAATTAATCCTCAGTTATATAGGGAGAAAGATCTACAATCTCTCCGTCCTGCCACAGACGATCGAGGCTGTAATACTCTCTTGCTTCGTCTGAAAATACGTGAACGATAACATCGGTGTAGTCAAGAAGAATCCATGAATTGCTTCTGTATCCTTCTACGTGGTGTACAGGCATACCTACAGATTTAAGCTGATATTCCAGCTCGTCTGCAAGTGCTTTTACGTGAGTGGAGTTATTACCTGTTGCAAACACCATATAATCTCCGAGTGAAGACAACTCGGCAATTTTAATTACGCTTAAGTTTTTAGCTTTTTTCTCTGAGAGAATCTTTGCAGCTTCCACTGCGTGTTCAAAAGGGGTCATAGTACTTATCCTTTCAAATTATTGTATCTTCGTGAGCACAAGCTCGTTGAATGCAGCCAGGGCATCAGGATGAATCAGACGATTGCGCTTTACCAGGTCGGGAATAACAAAACCAAGTCCGTAAAGCATTCCGTTTTCAAGGGATTTTGCACTCTCTGCACGCATAATGTCTACGTCGGGGTAATCTCTTTCTTCGCTGATGAAATCAGCAATGAAGATTATCTTTTCGAGTAAAGACATACCTGCACGTGCTGTTGTGTGGTATCTGATGGCATTGAGCACATCCTGGTCTGTGATTCCCAGAATATCTCTGCAGTAAACCATACCAGTGATCGCATGCAGGAGTTGAGGGGAATTTTTGCAAACATCGTCAAGTATTATACCACCCGATTCTACCATTTGCAACTGATTTTCTACAATAACTTCTTTTGTGATATCGTGAAGTATTCCTGCTGTTTCTGCCACAAGTGGGTCAGCACCGTATTTTTTTGCAAGCTGTACTGCAGCAGCAGCTACGTTTTTGCTGTGGGTGTATCTTTTTTCGCTGAGTCTGCTTTGTGCAAGTTCGTAATATTCATTAATCTTCATAATCATACAACCTATTTTGTCTAATGTACTCGAAGACATCCTTTGGCAGATAGCGTCTGATGTCTTCTTTGCTTTTAATGGCGTTTCTGATTATTGTTGAAGAAACCGGAGCAATGGGCTCTTCAATAATTTTTACGTTTGCATTGTATTCTTTCTCATATTTTTCTTTGAGCTCATTGAGAAAAGAATAACCATATTCACCGCGGGATACTGTTAAAATACCTGCCAGTGAAAATATCTCTTTTACATTATACCATTGAGGTAACTGCACAAAAGAATCAGCACCGATTATCAGGAATAACTCGCTCTCGGGATGCGTATGAGAAAGCTCCTGCAAGGTCAAAAAAGTATAACTTCTTCCCTCCCGGACTATCTCTATGTCGCTTACACAAACTTTATCTTCCTGTGCGAAGGCAAGCTTGCACATTTCGAGTCGGTGTTTTGGTGAGAGCATAGGTGTATTATCTTTAAGCGGTGTGCTGAATGTTGGTATAACGTAGACTTTATCCAGATTGAATGTATCAAGCATCCGAGCGACAAGACCTGTGTGTCCTGTGTGAACAGGATTGAAGCTGCCACCGAACATTGCTATTTTACTCATACTTTTTTGTTTGCCTTGGGAAGCTTGATTTTAGGCTCATCGGGATTAGCCTTATAGAGTACGAATTTATAACCGATAACCTGAACTACATCTGCACCTGTGTTCTCTGCAATGATATCTGTACGAAAACGCTGTGCTGTCATACCTGTTGCACTGATATTAAATGACTGAAAAATTCCCATATACTAAATCTCCTTTCCAATCAACTATTTCATTACTGACTGTAAT
>CALEIO010000068.1 GCA_937875885.1 uncultured Clostridia bacterium
ACCTGTGACCCTCTGCTTGTAAGGCAGATGCTCTCCCAGCTGAGCTATGCTCCCATTTATGGTCGGGGCGACAGGACTTGAACCTGCGGCATCTTGCTCCCAAAGCAAGCGCGCTACCAAACTGCGCCACGCCCCGATTTCAACAGGTTTAGTCAGTTGCATCTTTAAGCCGTGCTGGTTGGGCTTAAGCAACTTTGATATTATACTAAATACTTTGCTGTTTGTCAACCATTATTTGCAAGTTTTTAGGGATAATTTTATCGGAGTCGCATTTGATTATTATTCGTCCAAAGAATAAAATTCACTGTTGTCACGACCGCGATAATCGTGCTTTTCGTAGTAGCCTGCAAGTTCTCCCGACTCATCCCTCAAAGCCACCATATACACATCCTTGTTTTCTTTCTCGTTGTAGTCGGTATGCACAATATTGTTCTTCTTATCCCCTTTGAACCACTCCACAACTCTGCGAATTTTCTCGCACGAATCCTCCTTGTGACACTCCATTATACTTCTGCCTGTCAGGTCTGTGTGATATCGTCTGATTGAAGCAGGATTCATATACACAACCTTATGCTCTGTGTCACACACCACAACGGGAGCTGTGTCTGCATCCAGAACATATTTAAGCAAATCTGTGTTCATAGAGAAAATCCCCTTTCGTTTTTCAATCTCACTTCTCTGTTCCGTATATCCAATCGATAATTCCACCAAATTCCTGAACATTTGTGTAGCCCATATCAACCAGAGCCTGTGCAGCAATTTTGCTTCGTCTGCCAGAGCGGCAATACACCAGAATCAGAGTGTCTTTGTCGGGGATATAGCTCTCCGCTTTTTCTTCAATCTCATATTCGGGAATCATAATCGCACCCTCAATATGCCCCTCGTCAAACTCCTCCTGAGTTCTTGCATCGATAAGAACTTAATCATCGTTGGTATCCATAATATTCTTTGCAGCGGATTGAGATATCTGCTGATACTGTGCATTTGCGGTTTTCTTTTCTGCACATCCGCAAATCAGCATCATAGGAATCATCATAAACGCAAAAATAATCAGACTTAAAATTCTTTTCATAAAAACACAACCTTTTAATTGGTAAATTTATTATAACATTCCGCACAGAAAACTGCAACCAGCATTCTCCTATTGACTCTGCCGCAGTTTCGGGGTAACATACTTGTGGTGATACTAATGAACATTAAAATTACAGACGTACGCGCTCACAAGGGTGACAGTGCTTTTCTTATTGATGACGGAAAAACCGCTGTGCTCTATGACACAGGCTTTGCTTTTACAGGACACCTGGTGGCAGGAAACATTAAAACAGAACTTGGGAACCGACCTCTTGATTACATTTTCCTGACACATTCTCACTATGACCACGCAGCAGGCTCTGCATATATTCTGAAACATTATCCACAGGCAAAAATTGTTGCAAGTGCATACACCGCAGAGATTTTCAATCGAGAAGGCGCAAAGAAAGTTATGCGCTCTCTTGACAGTAAATTTGCCCGCACCTGCGGAGTTGAGGAATATGAAGACCTGTTTGACAATCTTGTGGTACACATTCCCGTTGCTGATGGCGATGTGATTAAAGCAGGAGATATGGAATTTACTGCGATAGAACTTAAAGGTCACACAAAATGCTCTATGGGATTTTACCTTGCATCAGAAAAATTGCTGCTCTCCTGCGAAAGCCTTGGAGTTTATGACGGAGACAAAACCATTGTCCCCTCTTACCTTGTTAGTTACGAGGACACTCTGCGTTCCATCGAAAAGGTAGAGAATATGGAAATTGACCATTTGCTTCTACCTCACTACGGCATACTCAGCTCCGAGCAAAAAGAATTTTACCTTTCAAACGCTAAAAAAGCCGCAACAGAAACCTTTGAAGAAATCAAAGCACTTCTCATAAAAGGCAAAACCAAAGCCGAGCTTATTGAATATTTCCGCAATAAATTCTACAAAGACAGAATTAAAACAATCTACCCCAAAGACGCTATGCTGCTCAACACCGAAATCACAGTATCTCTTGTGGCAAAGGAAACGGGTATTGAACTTAATTAAAAAACAGGCACAGTCGCTACATAGACTGTGCCTTTGTTTTTGATTAATATATTTCTTTTTTAGAATTACAGATCGTACTTAAGCTCTTCTTTTGCAAAGTTCTTGAAGCTTTCATAGTAGAAATAAGAACGAAGAGTCTGCAGGTCTTCGGGGGTTGTAACCTTGATATTCTCGCGGATACCCTGGAAGATACGAACTGTCTCGCCAAGCTCAATGAGCAGCTCGGAAGAAGAGATGGGGTTTGTGATTCCACGCTTTTCAGCTTCATCGTGAGCCCACATAATCTTTCTCATTGTGTAGCCCTGGGGAGCCTGAGTGATGAACATCTCTTTTCTGGGCAGAGACTTGCAGCAAGTCTGGCCATCGGAAGACTCCAGTACAGAGTCAATGCTGGGAGTAACGGGAACAGCAGTCTCGAACTCTCTTGCAGTTTCGATGCAGTCTGTGATAAGCTTCTCTGAAAGCATAGGACGAACACCGTCGCAGATAAGCACAACATCATCGGGAGTAGAATTCTTCTCTACCTCCACAAGACCATTGTGAATACTCTGGTGACCGTTTGCACCACCGCCTACAATGCTCACTACCTTCTTAACATTATACTGCTCGATAAGACCCCAGAGGTAGTCAATTTTATCGGGAATGCAGGATATAACAATATCGTCCACCTGATCGTGCTTTGCAAAATGCTCAAGTGTACGGATAATGATAGGCTTACCGTCAACATCAATAAACTGCTTGGGAATGTCAACAGACTTCATTCTTGCGCCGATTCCGCCGGCAAATATCATAGCATGTACCATAAATTTATCCCTTACCTTTCATTAGAAAATGAAATATGATTATTTAGCTTTTTTAGCTTTGTCGTCCTGATAAACCTTAAGAGCTTCATCTACGGGACCATCAAAGATAAGCTTACCCTTTTTAAGGTAGATTGCTCTTGTGCAAAGCTCACGGACAGACTCTGCATTGTGGCTTACATAAAGCACGGTAACACCGCTGGCAATTGTATCTGCGATCTTCTTTTTGCACTTCTTTTTGAAGGTTGCATCACCAACAGAAAGTGCCTCGTCAATAACAAGCACGTCGGGCTCGATGTTAACGTTGATTGCAAAGCCAAGACGGAGTTTCATACCGCTGGAGTAGGTACGCACAGGCTGGTCGATATAATCACCAAGCTCTGCAAAATCGATTACCTTTTCTTCGATGCTCTTAATCTCTTTATCGGTAAGACCAAGAATGTAGCCTTTAAGGTAGATATTCTCTCTGCCTGTCATCTCCATAGAGAAACCTGCAGTAAGCTCCAGAAGAGCCGCAACCTTACCACCTACGTGTACCTCACCCTCTGAAGGGAAAGCAACACCTGTAATATGCTTGAGAATGGTGGATTTACCTGCACCGTTGTCACCGATAAGACCTACAGATTCACCTGCGTTAATCTCAAAGGTAACATCCTTGAGAGCCTTGTTTATCTTTGCTTTTTTGCTCTTGAAAAACAGAGCCTTGAATCTTTCGCTGTCACTTTTGTAGAGTGTGTATTCCTTGCTGACATTCTTAAAGGAAATAATAGGATTTTCCATTTCTATACCTCCTTACAGTACGTCGGGCAGAGTTTTTCTCAGGCGCTTGTAGTTCCAGAGGCCCAGAACAAACACAAGCAAAAACTCTGCAAGGAATATATAAAGTTCCACGGGCTTCTCAAAGAACCACTCACCATAGAGGAAGCTCTTTCGATAACCGTTAACAAAAAAGTTGATGGGATTGAAATACATTATTTTTCTGAGAGTTTCATTTTCAAGAGTGTAGCTGTTGTAAATGATGCCTGAAAGCCAGAAGATACCTGACATAATGGAAACAATCATATTTTCAAAGTCCTTGGAGAAAGCCGCCATAGGTGCTGTGGACCAGGTAAGTGCCACAAAGAAGATGAACATCAGCGGACAGTACAGGAAGAACTGCAGATTGTACACCGACGGTGTCAAAATATCAGCAGAACCGTTAAGGCAAAGAATAAGGAACATAAGACCAAACAGGAAAAGGTGAACAAAAAGTCTTGCCACCGCTGTGAATGTCATAATTGTAGAAACGGGGAAAGAAACTTTGGTAACAAACTGTTTGTTCATTCTGATAGATTTGGCACCCAAGGTAATGCTGTCAGTCATAAAGAACCAGGGAACAAAACCTACCAGCATAAAGATGAACTTTGTATATTCGTGTCCTGCATAAACCTCTGTGCTGAATCCACGAAGTCCCATAGAAAATGCAAACCAATATACAAAAAGTGTGAATGCAGGTTTAATAACCGCCCAGAAAGGACCGATAGCCGCACCCTTGTAGGTTTTCTTAAGGTCATTTATTGCCAGAAGCAGAATCTGCTTGCCGAAATTTTTATGTTCTTTGAATATGGTAAACAAACCTATATCCTCCTTACGCAGCAACCTAAAAAACATAGATACACTACGCCATAATATAACATTTACATTATATAACCAATCCCTGCAGATGTCAATGTAAGTAACACAAAAGTAACCCATTCGTCACAATATAACAAGCTTTGCGCCAAGAGAGGTTTTGCGACTGTATTTCTGTAGGCAGCAAAACAGAAAAGCAGGTGTTTTGCAGACACTATTCACCCATCCGTAAAACAAAAAACGGAGCGCACCCCAAGAGGTACACTCCATTTTGTCGGTTATTAGATGTCTGCAATTTTCTTTTGGATAGCGGTTGCATCCTTGATATTTACCACATTATCTCCGTTAATATTCATAACCTGCTCATACAAAACTGTTTCGGCGCTGATTCCTGCAACAACTTTCTGCACAGTTGTTGCATCTTTGATGTTAATAATACCATCACCGTTTGCATCTCCTGCTTTCCACAGATATACAGCGTATTCCTTTGTAACCTGTGAAAAAGGTGTAAGGTCTGAAATCACACCGTTTTCATATGCAGTTTTTGCATTGTAAATCACTCCGTCTTTATATACATACAAGCCAATTCCGTCAGGTGCTGTTATCTGGGTTGAATAAATATACCAATCCCCTACTTTTTCTCCTATGGACTTTGCAGCTTCAGGGAAATCTCCGTTACCTCTGAAATATACAACCCCTTCACATTCTGCATAGCAATGAATTTTGCCAATCATTTCTGCACCGTGTGCTTTAGTACAATAAGCATCAAAACTCTCCTGAAGATTTGAAACTAGCACATCTTCTTGCGCACTTACTATAAACACAGCACAAGACAACAGCATAACCATTGCAAAAATAAAGGATAGAACTCTCTTCATAGTAGTAACCTCCTTTTACAACAGCGAATACGACATTGCAGCTACCGCTACACTGCTTCCATCATCATTCACCTTAACAATTCGAGCTTCATATGTTCCCGCAACAGTAGGCTTATAATATATATATTGCTTTTTATCGTAACTTATACGAGATCTCGCAACACATATTCCACTGGGATCATACAACTCTAGTCTATGAACAATTGAGTTCATAAAACCAGGAAACATTGAGGAAGTATTTTCTCTAGCAAAGGCGTCCCATATTAAACAAACTGACAATTTTTTGTTTCTATTCACAGCATTTTGAGACACCGAAATGTCCATTGTATAATTTGCACTACCATCCATCTGTTCATTATAAGATATATATTTCCAATTGTTATTTCTTACTAAATTATTAGCATTAATAACATCAATCATTCCTGCACCATACGCTCTCAATAATGCAGGTGCAGTACTTGTAGAAGTTGAGAATACATTACTAAGAGTTGCTATTCTATTAACGCTGCTCATTAAAATAGACTTCATCAACAAAGGCTTACTAATTAAAATCGGATTTGCCTCCATAAGCAATGCACAAGCACCTGTAACAACTGCACTTGCCGCACTTGTTCCACCAGCTGATGTTTCACCAATTAAAGGTGTTCTCACATTGTGACCAGGAGCACACAAATCAGGTTTATATGCTACATTTGCACCAGTTGCATATGAAGAGGAACTATGTCTTTCGTCATCGCTTAATGTTATTGTATCCTTATCATCTATATTACCAACTACTATACTATTGTAACTCATCTGACCATCCATAACACCATTAACAGTATTATTTCCAGCTGCTGTGCACACCGTAACATTGTAGCGATATATTAGGTAATCCAAATATTGAGAATAAACATCATATAAATTAGTTAAACTCTCATCAAAGCTTTCAAAAGTAACACTCATGTTAATAATATTTACAGGGTAAGTCATAAGCGTATCAAGTGTACTTAAAACATCGTCCATAACACCGATACAATATAAATTAGCATTAGGTGCAACTCCGGTAAAGTTATCATTTTCCCCTGCAATAATTTCAGCCATATATGTCGCATGTGCAACATATATTATGTAATTTGAAGTGCCACCACAACTAATTATATTATCTCTAACGAGAGTTTCCTGTGGATCGGGGAGAGCCCCTTCAAGAAGACCAATATTTATGTTCCTGCCTGTATAACCGTTAACGTAACGCATTGTATATATGTTAGTTATATTTTGCCACACTCCATAATCAACAGTTTCTGCAGCCAATGATATATCCACATTTGAATCAAACGTTACCTCAACTTCATTGTTCCATAAAAGAACGCGACACACATCATTATCCTCTTGTAAAGTTAGAATATCTTCTTTAGAAAGTTCTAAAATTACAAGCGGAGCATACTGTGACACAAAAATAATATCAAATTCATTTTTATTAGCAATGCTAAAGTTCTCAATCCAACTCATATTATTTAATGAAATGATATTAGAACCTGTTAAACGTTTAACCGATAAAACAGATTGCACATCTTCTATAGTAACATCGGTAAAAAGTGGCATCATATCATTATTCATTATAGCTTGTGCTTGATCCACATTAACAGCAATTTCTTTTTTAGAAATAGCTTTCTTTATATTTTCATCATAAGCATTATTATATACTTCTTCTGATTCATCATTAAGCCATATAGCTACTTCTACTTTCTCATCCTTATCCATAGTATTTAAAGTAACTTCTAACTGTTTAGATATTTTTTCAATTCCGTTTTCTTTGGTTATAGATACTACAGATGTATTAAATATCATATAACCAGAAATCATTGAGAGAACTAATAATATGCACAGTAGTTTACGCATAAAATCATCACCTTTCATTTAGTTTATGTACAACATACACTTACTAAAAAAACAAAAAAACACATTGGTAACACTCCCTATCAACAATCTCACCCAAATAATGTAAAGAACATTCCTTACAAAACTATTATATCACACAGGTTAAATTTTTCAACTTATTTTGTTGTACAATACATTATTCATCGTAATATACAAATCAGCAATAAAAAACTTTACACATAAAACAGAAAAACGGAGCATACCCCGAAAGGTACACTCCGCATTAAGTACAAATATTAATTACTTGTTGAAGATGGACATAATGTCATAGAAGTTGTCGTCATCTTCGTCTGCAGCCTTCTCTGCCTGAGCGGGCTGTGCATCTGCTGTAGTTGCAGCAGCCTTCTTTGCAGCCTTGAGCTTGCTGTCAGAGCTGAAACCTGTTGCAATAACTGTAACGCTGATTTCGTCCTTCATCTCTTCGTTTACAACAGCACCCCAGATGATGTTTGCATCTTCTGCTGCCTTTTCGGAGATGATTGTGGAAGCAACGTCGATATCGTCGAGGCTAACATCGGGAGATGCTGTGATGTTGATGATAACACCCTGTGCACCGTCGATTGTTGTCTCGAGGAGGGGGCTGGAGATAGCTGCATCTGCAGCAACAACTGCCTTATCCTTGCCGGAAGCCTTACCGATACCCATGTGAGCGTAGCCTGCATCCTTCATAATTGCAGTTACGTCTGCAAAGTCAAGGTTAACAAGACCGGGAACAACGATAAGGTCGGAAATGCTCTGTACGCCCTGACGAAGTACATCGTCAGCGATTGTGAATGCATTCTGGAGAGTGATGCTCTGCTCAGAAACATACTTGAGTCTTTCGTTGGGAACAACGATGAGGGAGTCTACACAAGCTGCAAGCTGCTCGATACCCTGCTCTGCCTGTGCCATACGCTTTTTGCCTTCGAATGCGAAAGGCTTTGTAACAACAGCAACTGTGAGGATGCCCATATCCTTTGCAATCTTTGCAACGACGGGAGCTGCACCTGTACCTGTGCCACCGCCCATACCGGCTGTAACGAATACCATATCG
>CALEIO010000069.1 GCA_937875885.1 uncultured Clostridia bacterium
ACAAAGGTCCGCGCCCACATCCGTCGGCTCAATAACCTCTACAAACTCACCGTAGCAGTTATCAAGCATAATTATTGATTCGGGTGAAACTTTTCTTGTGAGCTCACAAATCTTTTTAATATCTGAAAACAGCAGTGAGGGTCGGAGTTCATATCCGCGTGAGCGCTGAATATAGACCATTCTGGGTTTGTCATTAAGTTTCTTTTCGATAGCTTCATAATCAAGGGTTCCGTCTGGTTTAAGTTCTACCTCGTCATATTTTACGCCAAAATCCTTAAGTGAGCCTGAATAATCGGAATTGATACCGATTGTTCCTCGGATTGTATCATAAGGCGTAGATGCTACAGAAAGCATAGTGTCACCGGGACGAAGCACAGCGAAAAGTGCAACACACAAAGCGTGAGTGCCGCTTACAAAATTGTGGCGCACAAGAGCATCTTCAGCGTCGAAAGCATAGGAGTACACAGCGTCAAGGGCATCTCTGCCTCTGTCATCGTATCCGTAGCCGCTACTGCCGCCAAACATTGATTCGCTTACTCTTGCTTCCTGAAAAGCCTTAAGCATTTTAATCTGATTGAATTCTCTTATGGAATCGATACGCTCAAACTGTTCGCGGCACATTTTAAGAGCTTCTTCTGCCGCTGCTCTTATTGAATAGTTAACGGTAAAAAATCTATGCATATTAACCTCACAAATTAATTATAATACAAGTATCATCCTGTGAAAAACCACATTTGTGATAAAATTCTACATTGTGCTTTTCACAAATCAACATATATTTTATGTCTGCTTCTGAACAGATATGAGATAATATTCTGTTTGAATATCCATTTCCGCGGAAATGTTCATGGGTATAAACAAAGGTGATTACGGAAATGTTGTTTGTTTGTACTGAAGCTGAAGCAACAGAAACAAGCTTGTTTTTTGCATATACACCATAAACGTTTATAGTGTTGTGCCTTATCTGATGGGATGTGTTCAGAAAAAAGTCTTCTTTGTTTGATGCTGTCAGATTATCTGCAACCAAATCCGCTATCTCTCTGGCGTTGTTAAGAAGAATAAGGCTGTTAGTATTAACTGAAGATGCAGCACCGAATCTGCACATTATGTAGCCTGTCTGGAAGTTGTTGAAATACTCTGATAAAACATTATCAGCAGTAATAGTGCAGTCTGAAAATCCTTGCAAAAAAGATGCAAGTTCAGGCAAATCTGAAAACTTTGAAACTGCAGAAAACACCTGATTATTATATCGAAGAATGACTGCTGTAGTCAGATCGTTTTCTGAATCTTTCTGCAGAAAAAACTGAACAAAATCGTATTTGGCACCATAAGAATCAAGATATAATCTTATGTGGTGCAGAATATATGTGTTGGAACGGATATTGTTGATTGCAGACAATACCTCTTCCCTTTTCTGACATAAATAAATCATATCAGAAAAGGTTATTTACAATGGACATAAAGTGTTCGCCACGTGCTTCGAAATCTTTATACATATCGAAACTTGCGGATGCAGGAGAAAGAGCTACGATATCACCATAAGAGGCAATGTTACGTGCTTTAGAAACAGCGTCTTCCATACTTTCTGCATAAATAATGACAGGGTTGTTCTCGCTGTACTCAGAAGATTCTTTAACAGCAGCTTCGATTTTAGGGCCTGTTGCACCAAGGAGAATCAATGTCTTGACTTTTGCGCAAATTACGGGTCCTAAAGGCGCGTAAGGAATGTTTTTATCGTATCCGCCGCAAATGAGAATCAACTTATCGTCAAAAAGAGAAAGCATTCCACAAGCAGTTCTTGTTGGAGAAGATGCAATGGAATCGTTATAATAACGTACGCCATCGAGGGTGCGCACAAGTTGTGCTCTGTGCTTAACACCTGTGAAGGTCTGTGCTACCTTTTTGATGGTCTCTACAGATACAAACTGACGAGTTGCAGATATGGCTGCCATATAGTTTTCTACATTGTGCAGACCAGGGATTACAATATCTTTAATATCAAGAACAAGCTCATCTGTACCGTTATTACGATAGTAGATTGCATTGTCGCTTATATATGTGCCTGCTTCAACATCGGACTTGCGGGAGAAATTCAGCACCTTTGCGGAGGTTGAAGCTGCAAAGGATGCAGAGATATCGTTATCAAGATTAAGAACTGTGTAGTTGTCTTCGGTCTGGAATTTTACGATATTGCGTTTTGCGTCAATATATTCATCCATATCTTTATGAACATCCAGATGATTAGGTGCAACATTTGTTACAACAGAAACAAAAGGACTCTTGCTCATAGATATCATCTGAAAACTTGAAAGCTCCACAACTGCAAAATCTTCAGGCTTTATCTGGTATATTTCGGGCATAAGTGAGTTACCGATATTGCCACCCAGATGTACATTGTATCCTTCTGCTTTAAGAAGCTCGGAAATTATTGTAGTAGTTGTTGTTTTTCCGTCAGAGCCTGTTACTGCAATAATCTTGCAAGGACAAAGGTCAAAGAACAGCTCCATTTCTGATGTTACATTTATACCCTTATTTCTCATGGCAACAAGAGCAGGATGGTTATAGTTCATACCGGGGGTTCTGAAAACCATCTCAACATCAAGATTATCAAGATATGTTTTACCGCAACAGAGGGTTGCTCCGTAAGATTTAACAAGATCTGCACTTGCACCGAGCGCATCCTCTTCTCTTGAATCACAAGCAAAAACAACTGCCCCTGCATCGCAGAACATCTTCATAAGAGGCAGATTGCTGCGGCCTAAACCAATAAAGGCAACTCGTTTGCCTTTTATACTGTCAAAATATTCTGAAATTTTATTACTCATATTTATACCTCCGCAAAAATTGAATTAAAATGCGAAAACTTACTTATGCATAACTATAATATAATACAATGATTTGTGGTAAATATCAACAGAAATTAAGGATTTTTTGACAATAAAAAACAGACGGCAAAAACCGTCTGCTGAAAGTGCTGATGCTTTAATGATTAAACTTTAATTTACTCTTCCCAAAAGATAATCAACTGATACCTCGAGAATATCCGCAAGAGCTACAAGCTCTACATCAGTTACATAACGAATCTGACCTTCCAGTTTAGAAAGTCCTGATGCATTCATATCTACGCCATTAACCTGAAGCTGTGCCAGAAGCTCTTTCTGCTTCATACCACGCTTTTTTCTTGCTGCTTCAACTCTTGCGCCTACAAGATTGCGGTCGCCGAGTTCCTGTTTACGAAGTCTCATACGTCTTCTCCCTACAAATATATTACGAATAAATGCAATTTATAATTCCTTAAAAGAATTCTATATCGACATTAAAGTCTAGTGTAGAAACATTATAATACCTTAATCGAAAAAAAACAAGTCTTTTTTGTAAATAATATTAAAAGAATGAAATAATTTGGCACAATTGATTACAAATCGGATGAATTTTGATATATTTTCACCAAAATTAAAATAACACTTTATTAAATTGCCCATCAGTGGTAAAATGTATTATATAGTTTTACACGCGGAGGAACTCATATGGCTAATACTCTGAAGGACAGAAACCTAACATTACTCACAGATTTCTATGAGCTTACAATGGCAGGCGGTTATTTTGAGACAGAGCTCAAAGACTGTATTGCTTACTTTGATATGTTTTACAGAACAAATCCTGACAAAAGCGGCTATGCAATTATGGCCGGTGTTGAGCAGATGATTGAATATCTGACAAATCTGAAGTTCACAGATGAGGATATTGAATTCTTACGCAGTAAGAAGTTGTTTTCCGAAGGCTTCCTTGAATACCTTCGTAACTTCAAATTTGAATGTGACGTATGGGCTGTGCCTGAAGGAACACCTATCTTCCCCGGCGAGCCAATTGTTACAGTAAAAGGTCCTATCATTCAGGCACAGTTTGTTGAGACTATGATTCTTCTTTCTATTAACCACCAGAGTCTTATTGCTACAAAGGCTAACAGACTTAACCGTGCGGCTGACGGCAGAGCTGTTATGGAATTCGGTTCAAGACGTGCTCAGGGTTACGACGGTGCAATTTACGGCGCAAGAGCTGCCTATATCGGCGGTTGTTGCGGTACTGCCTGCACAATCTGTGACAGAGATTTCGGTGTGCCTTCTCTTGGTACAATGGCTCATTCCTGGATTCAGTCCTTTGACACTGAATATGAGGCATTCAAGGCTTATGCTAAA
>CALEIO010000070.1 GCA_937875885.1 uncultured Clostridia bacterium
CTTTCAGCCTGCAAGGTGCCGAAAAATCCATCATTCCATCCTTGATATATGCAGTACAACCAGCTTCCTCAAAAGCCGGAAGAATTGCACCCAGATGGGAGGGAATTACATCTTTCAGCACAATGGATGATCCCGTCACCGCTGCCGCAGACATCAAGGTTGCAGCCACGATTCTGTCGGGAATTATGTTGTGAGATGTACCGTGCATTCTGCTTACACCCTCAATCACCACTGTACCTTCACCTGCATTGTGGATGCAAGCTCCGCACTTGTTGAGATAATCTGCAAGGTCTTCAATCTCAGGTTCTCTTGCCGCATTTGTGATAGTTGTTGTGCCCTTTGCAAGGCAAGCGGCAATCATTATATTTTCCGTTGCGCCCACACTTGGAAATGCCAGTGCCAGAGCGGCACCTTTGAGTCCCTTTGGCGCAGAACAGATAATCTCTCCGTGACATTCGGTAATCTCTGCACCCATTCGTCGCAGAGAATCCAGATGCAGGTCTATGGGTCTGGGACCAATCTCACATCCACCGGGGAAAGAAAGTTTTGCTCTTCCCACTCTGCCGAGTATTGCCCCCAGAAAAATTATGGAGCTGCGCATTTCTCTCATCAGAGAATCGGGAATGCTGTCCCCTGTCATATTTCTTGTGTCCACCACCAGGGTGTGTCCGTGCCTTGTGGCACTGCAACCAAGAAACCGAAGAATATTTACCGAAGCATCTATATCTGAAAGGCAGGGACAGTTGTGCAGTACACTTTCGTCTGCACTCAGGAGTGTTGCCGCCAGAATGGGCAATGTGCTGTTCTTTGACCCCTGCACCTTCACCTCACCCTTGAGCTGCCTGCACCCGTCTATCAGAAGCTTTGCCACACACAACACCCTTTCTGCAATAGAATAAAAAGCTCACCGCTCCTTATTCTATGCACGCAAAAGGTGCAATGTGACATATAACGTAAATTATTTATTATTTTCTTTGAGTACTGTTGCAATCACCTTGTAGATTCTCTCGTTTGCATCGTCAATAGCCATTTTCTTGGCATTAAGTGCATACTGTGCAAGAAGCCGGGGATTACAAAGGAGTCTGTCAACCTCTGCAGTAAGCTTTTCTTCTGTCAGGTCTTTTTCCTCAATAACAGAAGCCGCCTGCTCGTTTACAAGAGCCATAGCGTTGTGGTACTGATGATTCTCTGCCACATAAGGTGAGGGAATCAGCACAGAGGGCTTGCCCATAATCTGGATTTCTGTGAGGGTTATTGCACCGCAACGGCACACAACAAGGTCAGCAGCAGCCATACAAAGATCCATATTATTTATGTATTCACGAACATCAAGGTTTGAGCACTTGTCGGGGTCTGCACCCTT
>CALEIO010000071.1 GCA_937875885.1 uncultured Clostridia bacterium
GCAGGTGGGGACCTGTAGAATAACCTGTTGAACCTGCATAGCCGATGACCTGACCTGCCTCAACATACTGACCTGTATAAATAGTATGGTAAGAAAGGTGAGCATAAATGGTAGCCTTTCCGCCGCCGTGGTCAATCCATACGTAGTTACCGTATCCACCACCGCAACCACAGCTGCCATATTTACCCCAGTTGTGTGTACAGCTGTTGTAAGAATCAATTACAGTACCAGAAGCAGAAGCTACAATTGTAGCGCCCATAAATCCTGAACCTGCAATATCAATACCACCGTGGTAGTAACCTGTTCTCTCCTCATAATACTGTGAGCTGAGGTAGTAGTAACCGGGAGCAGGCCATACATAGTTACCTGTATACTCAGGTGTCACGCTGCCGCTGTTGTCGGGCTTTTCTTCCTCCTGAGGTTTCAGTGACTCATAATAATCCTGAATCTTCTGGTCAATTTCAGACTGAGATGTTTCGTTGGAATGAACAAGGCTCTCAAGCTCATCCTTCTCTCCGTAAAGAGCCGCAAGAGCTTCTTCGTTTTCTGCCAGAAGGCTGTTAAGCTCTGACTGCTTAACCTCAAGGTCAGCTTTTTCTGCTTCAAGCAGAGCTTTGTCTGTTTCGAGTTCTTCCACAACAACAGCTATTCCGTCAAGCTGTCCGTTAATATCATTGATGAGTTTTTCATCATAGTCGGACATATACTCAACAAGCTGCATTTTATCTACATAATCGTTGAAATCCTTTGCGCCAAGCACAATCTCCAGAGCAGAAGTGTCGCCTGCTATGTAAAGAGCACGGATTCTCTCGCGAAGAAGAGAAATCATCTCTTCCACTTTAAGATTAAGGGCAGTTTTCTCTGCTTCCTGCTCTGCAATCTTTGCATCAAACACAGCTATTTTCTCTCTGCTGACAGCAATCTGACTATTTACATTTGCAACTTTATTTGCAATTGTCTGCACATACACTTCCTGCTGTGCAATCTCGCCTTCTTTGTCTGCAATCATTGCATCGTATTCAGCAGCTTCCTGCTCAAGTCTGCTCTGCTCAGCCTGAAGGTCGCTCAAAGTATCCGCACTGGTAACAAACACAGCTCCAAGCACCATCACAACAGCCAATAAAGCCGATAAAATTTTCTTTTTCATACATTCACCTCTCGGGCAGAAAGTCACAAAACCTTACCAACCCAACAATTCGTTACCTTCTTTTCTGAGATAACGTCCGATAGAAACCATACTTCCTATTGCACCGATAAGCACACCTGCGCCGATAAATGCAAGTGTAAGCCAGTTGCCAACCTCTGAATAAGGAATAAGCTCAATAGGCATAATGTTGACAATAGCTGTCTTGAGTGCATCGTAAAGGAAATAAATAATTACTGAAGAAATAACACCGGAGATAAGTCCGATAACCATACCCTCAATAACAAAGGGAATACGAACAAATGTATCTGTAGCACCTACAGATTTCATAATACTTATCTCAAATCTTCTGGAATACATTGTCATTCTGATGCTGTTGGAAATAATGAAGATTGAAATAAGCACCAAGGCAACAACAATCCACAGACTTACTGTGGAAACAAGTGTGCTGAGCTCTGTGAGCTTTTCTGCAATAGCTCTGGTATCTCTTGCAGAATCAACACCATCAACGCTGAGAATTGCAGCAATTGTGCTATCATACATAGCAAGGTCCTTCATTGTTACATCAACTGCATTTGGCAGCGGGTTACCCTCGCCCATAAGCTGCTGAAAAATATCTTCACCTACAGTTTCCTGGTAATCCTTGATAGCTTCATCCTTGCTGATTACCGCAGTAGCTGTTACATTATCAAGACGACAAATCTCATCGCTTATGTACACAGCCTCAAGCTCTGTAACCTCCTGCTCAAGGAATACTCGGGTTACATTTGTGCCGCCGATACTCTCCAGATTGTGAGATACTGTGAGAGTAAGCAGTTCTGCTGTACCTGTCAGAAGCAGACAGGAAATAAGCACACCGATAGAAGCAATGCTCATCATTCGGTTGCTCCATATACTTTTTATACCTTCTTTTATCAAATATCCAAATCCACTGATTCTCATAACATTTCCTCTTAAATTAACCCTGAATATCCACTGTGTCTGAAACCACTACACCCTTATCGATAGTGATAACCCTGCGATTAAAACTCTGAACAAGGTCCAGTTCATGAGTAACAATAAGAATTGTTGTGCCTCTTTTGTTGATTTCAGAGAGAAGCTCCAAAATCTCATAGCTCATTTCAGGGTCGATATTACCTGTAGGCTCGTCTGCAATAATCATCTGGGGATTATTCACAAGAGCACGTGCAAGACCTACACGCTGCTGCTCACCGCCTGAAAGTTCAGAGGGATATCTGTCGGCTTTAGCCTCCAGACCTACAAGTTCAAGAATATAAGGAACACGCTTTTTGATAGCTCTGGGTCTTGCACCGATAGCACGCATAGCAAATGCCACGTTATCATACACAGTCATCTTGTCAATAAGTCTGAAATCCTGGAACACAATGCCCATTGTACGTCTGAGCTTGGGCACGTGACGTCTTTTCATCTTATCAAGCTGCATTCCGTTTACAATAATAGAGCCGGAGGTGGGCACCTCTTCTCTCATAATAAGTTTAAGGAATGTACTTTTACCTGCACCAGAAGAACCAACAATAAATACAAACTCACCTTTTTCGATGGTAAGACTTGCTTTATTAAGCGCATGGGTTCCCGTTGCATATACTTTGGAAACATTTCTGAATTCAATCATAACAATCCGCCTTCTATATATATAAACATATAAGCACATAAGACACTCAGGTGTCAAATGCATATATTGGTAATAATCCTATTTACTGAAAATCGCTTTGCGCACAGCCTCGTCGGGCGAGACTGCGCACAAAGCGAATCATACGTCAAATCAATACTTAGTGGGGCTCGCAGTCAGATACTTTTTAACCATAAGAGCTACCTTGAATACAATTGCGTCCTCAAACTCTCTGAGATCAAGACCAGTAAGCTTCTTGATTTTTTCAAGACGATAAACCAGAGTGTTTCTGTGAACGAAGAGTTTTCTTGATGTTTCAGAAACGTTCAGGTTGTTTTCAAAGAACTTCTGGATTGTGAAGAGTGTCTCCTGATCCAGGCTATCGATGGAACCGCGCTTAAATACTTCCTTGAGGAACATATCGCAAAGTGTGGTGGGAAGCTGATAAACAAGACGAGCAATACCCAGATTATCGTAGCTTACAATAGAACGCTCTGTGTCAAATACCTTACCAACCTCAAGAGCAACCTGAGCTTCCTTGAAGGAATGAGCAAGATCCTTGATGCCCATTACGGATGTACCGATACCAACGGAGCAATGTGTGTAAATCTCGCTGGAAAGTGTGTCAACAATAGAACTTGCAAGTTTCTCAAGATCCTTGCTGTCTATGCCGTTCTTAAGCTCCTTAACAAGAGCAATGTCGGTTTCGTTGATGTTGATAACGAAATCCTTGTTCTTGTCGGGGAAGAGATTCTGAATAATATCGTAAGCAGAAATATCTGTCTTGGATGTAATCTTAATAAGGAAGCATACTCTGGTAACATCATTGTTGAAGTGAAGCTCACGAGCTTTGATGTAAATATCACCGGGCAGAATATTGTCAAGAATAACATTCTTGATGAAGTTGCTTCTGTCGTACTTCTCATCGTAGTACTGCTTGATACTTGCAAGAGAAACAGACAGCAGCTGAACATATTTCTGTGCCAGTTCATCGGAACCGGAAACAAAAACTGCATACTCGGCTCTTGCGCTGTTGCCAAAAGCCTTGTATGTGCAACCGTTGATAACAAAAGGAACTGTTGCACTCAAAGTTTCGGAGTTGATGTTCTCGTTAACCTCGCCGATTCTGCCGAGTTCTGAACAGGCGATTACAACTGAAGTTTCATCAACAACGCCGATAACTCTGTCGATAGCGTCCTTCATCTGGTGGATAATACCCTGAAATAATCTGTTAGACATAAGCTTGCCTCCGCTACATTAATGATTAGTAGTCAAAATCCCGAATGGTTTGTGGGAATGATACCAAAAATAATATAATTTCATATACATATTACACAAAAAAAAATAAAAATGCAACCTTTTTTCAAAAAAAAACTTATTTTTTTATAAAAAATGCTGAACAAAGTTAATATAAGCAGAAAAAACAATGACAAATTTAGCCTTTTTACCTATCTTAATTGTCGTTAAATAGCACGAAAGCTCTCCTCTCTCCACTGCTTAAACAGCAGTCTAAACTCTCTTCTTTGTACAATATTACAAGCCGTAACAACAAAAAAACAGCAGAAAGCCGAAACTTTCTGCTGTTGATGTTAATATAAAGTTATCAGTTAACGATTGTACGCTCTGTCTCTTTATCAAAGATGTGTACACGAGTGAGGTCAAGAGCGATCTTGATTGTATCACCGGGTTTTGCCTTGGATGTGGGAGCAACACGAGCTGTGATGGATGTGCCATCGATATCAACGTAGAGGTAAATCTCTGCGCCCATAAGCTCTGTAACATCAACCTTTGCCTCAAGAACGCCGTCTGTTGCCTTCTCAAGGAACTCGGGCTCGTCGTGAACGTGCTCAGGACGGATACCGAAGCGAACTTCCTTGCCAATGTAAGGAGTGAGTTTACCTTCTGCATTCTTGGAGTCGGGCAGACGCATCTCATACTTACCAAACTTAAGACCTACACCGTCACCCATCTTGATGAGAGTTGCATCTGCAAAGTTCATCTGGGGAGAACCGATAAAGCCGGCAACGAACTCATTGCAAGGCATATCGTAGAGGTTCTGGGGAGTATCAACCTGCTGAATGAAGCCGTCCTTCATAACAACGATACGAGTACCCATTGTCATAGCCTCTGTCTGGTCATGTGTAACATAGATGAATGTTGTGCCGAGTCTCTGATAGAGCTTGTTGATCTCTGTTCTCATGTTAGCACGGAGCTTAGCATCGAGGTTTGAGAGAGGCTCGTCGAGAAGGAATACCTTAGGATCACGAACGATAGCACGACCGAGAGCAACACGCTGTCTCTGACCACCGGAGAGAGCCTTGGGACGTCTGTCAAGATACTGCTCGATACCGAGGATTCTTGCAGCCTCTTCAACTCTTCTCTTGATTTCTTCCTTGGGCATCTTTCTGAGCTTAAGGCCGAATGCCATATTATCGTAAACGGACATATGGGGATACAGAGCATAGTTCTGGAATACCATTGCGATATCTCTGTCTTTTGGTTCTACGTCGTTAACGCGTCTGTCACCGATTAACAAATCTCCACCAGAGATTTCTTCCAAACCAGCAACCATACGCAGCGTTGTAGATTTACCACATCCAGATGGTCCTACGAATACAATGAATTCTTTATCTTTAATCTTTAGATTAAAATC
>CALEIO010000072.1 GCA_937875885.1 uncultured Clostridia bacterium
TGTTTTGTCCTTTGTTGACAGGATAGATGCTATGATTTTGTGCGGCGGCAGCTCGACCGATTTGCCCAAGCAAACGCCGTACTTGGCGCAGTATTTCAACGTAGTGGATAGTTTCGACACGCACGCGAAAATTCCCGAACATTTCAAGGCGGTGGACGAGCAGGCGAAAAAATCGGGCAAAGTTGCCGTGATTTCCGTGGGTTGGGACCCTGGCATGTTCTCGCTTGCCCGCGCGTATTCAGGTTCGATTCTTCCCCAAGGCAAGGATTATACCTTTTGGGGGAAAGGGGTCAGCCAGGGACATTCGGATGCCATTCGCCGTATTGATTGGGTCTTGGATGCCAAACAATATACCAAAATTAAAGTAACTTGTGATTCTACATTATCTGAACTCGAACGAGTAAAAAGCAATTATGATAATTTAGAAAAAGAATACAATAAAACAGTAAAAAAATGTCACTATTTAAAAACAAAACTTTACTTATAACAGGCGGTACAGGTTCCTTTGGTAATGCCGTGCTGGACCGCTTTCTGCAGACAGATATCAAGGAGATAAGAATTTTCTCCCGAGATGAGATGAAGCAGGACCAGATGCGCCACAAGTATCAGAGCGAAAAAATCAAGTTCTTCATCGGTAACGTAAGGGATACCACATCTTTGGCTCTTGCTATGTACGGTGTAGACTACATATTCCACGCAGCAGCTCTCAAGCAGGTTCCTTCTTGCGAATTCTTCCCCATTGAGGCTGTAAAGACCAACGTACTCGGTACAGATAACGTACTTTCAGAGGCTATCAACGCCGGTGTAAAGAAGGTTATCTGCCTTTCTACAGATAAGGCTGCTTATCCCGTAAATGCTATGGGTACATCCAAGGCAATGATGGAGAAGGTTACAATCGCAAGAGCAAGAACAGTTTCTCCCGAAAAGACATCCATCTGCTGTACAAGATACGGTAACGTTATGTGCTCCAGAGGTTCTGTTATTCCTCTGTTTATCAATCAGATCAAGCAGGGTGTGCCTATGACAATCACAGACCCTGAAATGACTCGTTTTATTATGAGCCTTGAAGAAGCTGTAGACCTGGTACTCTTTGCATTTGAAAACGGCAAGAGTGGCGATATCCTTGTTCAGAAAGCACCTGCTTGCACAGTTGGTGTGCTGGCACAGGCTGTGGCAGAGCTGTTTGGTGTTCCCGATTATGAGAGAAAGGTTATCGGTATCCGCCACGGCGAGAAGAAGTACGAAACACTGCTTACCTCCGAGGAATGCGTTAGTGCTGTGGATATGGGCAACTTCTATCGCGTGCCTGCAGACAAGCGTGACCTGAACTACGAACTCTATCTTGACAAGGGCGACACACAGCGCCGCGGTATTGAGGAGTTTACATCTGACAACACAAAACTGCTGACTGTTGAGCAGGTTAAAGAAAAGCTTCTTGAACTTTCCTACATTCAGGAAGAACTCAGGGAGTGGACAGGCGAATGAAAATACTTGTAACAGGTGCGGCAGGTTTTGTAGGCAAAAACCTGGTTGCAGAGCTTGAGAATATTTCCCTTGGCAAATGTGTTTTTGAGGGCATTCCCAAGGAAAGTGTTATTCTTAAAGCAGATATAGATACCCCTAAGGAAACCTTAAAAGAATACTGCAAAGATTGCGATTTTGTTTTTCATCTGGCAGGGGTGAATCGTCCCAAAGAAGAAAAGGAATTCACAGAGGGCAACCTTGATTCGCTTTCCCAGGTTATCTCTTTCCTTACTCAGCAGGAGAACTTTTGCCCCATTGTACTGAGCTCTTCTACACAGGCAGCTCTCGATAATCCTTACGGAGAGAGCAAACGAATGGCAGAAGCTGCTCTGGATGAATACAGCGCAAAAACCGGTGCAAAGGTGTATAAATTCCGTTTCCCCGGCCTTTTCGGCAAATGGTGCAGACCCAATTACAACAGCGTTGTGGCTACATTCTGCCACAATACAGCTCATGGCATTGAACTCAGGATTGATGCTCCTGAAAAGGAAATCGTTCTTGCATATATTGACGATGTGGTGAGAGCGCTTCTTGGTTGTGTTGTTGACAGCGTGCAGAAGAATTCTGATGGCTTCTGTGTGGTTAACCCCACATATACAGTAAGCCTTCAAAGACTTGCACAGCTTCTTACAAAATTCAAAGAGGACAGATGCAAACTGCAGGTACCTTACCTTGCAGATGGCTTTGAAAGAAGCCTGTATGCTACCTATCTCTCTTATCTGCCCGAGGATAATTTCTCTTATCTGCTGGATACTCACAGCGATTTCAGAGGTTCTTTTACAGAGATTATCCGTACGCCCGACAGAGGTCAGGTGTCCGTTAACATCTCCAAGCCACACATTACCAAGGGCAACCACTGGCATCACACAAAGAATGAAAAATTCTGTGTTGTATCAGGCACAGGTGTTATCCGCTTCAGAGATATTCACTCCGACAAAGTTCTGGAGTATTTCGTAAGCGGAGATAAGATGGAGGTCGTGGATATTCCCACAGGCTACACCCACAACATCGAAAACCTGGGCGATACAGATATGATTACCGTAATGTGGGCAAGTGAGGCTTTTGACCCCAACAGACCCGATACATATTTCCTTGAAGTTTAACAGTTTTACATAAATCTATAAAAGTCGGACCGAGCAAGTCGGTTTGCAGGAGAAAGTCTTGAATATTACAGAATCAGCACTTATTGAGATTCTCAGAGCATTTGCTACGGATTCTCAGCCAAAACTGAATACAGATAGTGTGGATTTTGAGGAACTCTTTGGACTTGCAAAGAAGCACAGCGTAATCGGCATTGTTGCTTATATGCTTAACAAATACGGCTGTTTCCTCCAGGAGGAAATGCAGAAAAAGTATATGCACGAGTACGACCGCACAATTATGCAGATGTCCAGCCGCGAATTTTCTGCAGCACAGATTATTGCTATGCTTAACAGCAATTCGATCCCTCATATTACTTTTAAGGGTATGAAAGTGAGTGAAGCTTATCCTATTGCAGAGCTGCGTACCTACGGCGACGTGGATATTATCATCCGCAAGCAGGACGTTAAGCGTGTTTGCGAGATTATGTCAGCACGAGGATTTGCTCACAGCATTGCAGATGCAGGCGTAGTAAATGAGTTCAAGAAAAATCGCGAGCGCTATGAGTTCCACATAAATCTCAATGTATCTAATCTTACTGATGACAGCTTTTTCTCAAAAGTCTGGGAAAATTCTGTTAATACAGGCGAGTGCACCCATCAGTTTACTCACGAATTCCATTTGAGCTACCTGATAACTCATCTGGAAAAGCACGTGTATGGCAGCGGTGCAGGTCTAAGAATGTACCTGGATATTGCTCTTTACATAAAGAAATATGCAGACAAGATGAACCTTGACGCAGTAAGAGAGAATCTTGTAAGCTGTGGTCTGGGCAAATTCCTTGACACAGTTATGTATGTGTGCAACAAATGGTTCGATATGGAGCTTCCATTATGGGTGACACCTCTTTCTGACGACGTGTACGGCAGAATGTGTGAGTTTACCTTTACAGGTGGCGTGTTTGGTGAGCAGGGACAAACAAGAAAGAACGAAGATTCTGTCCGCAGAGAGATGGAAAAAGGCAACAAAGCAATCAAGTTCAGATTGTTTGTTCACAGAATGTTCCCCTCTTTCTATGAGCTGTGCAGACTCTATCCCAAATACAACGGCAAACCTTTCCTGGCGCCCTTTGCCTGGATCAGACATATTTTTGATTCTGTTAGAAAGAAAAAAATTTCCAAGGTAAAGGACATTGTTTCTGTAAATATTCAGGCAGCAACTATGCAGAAGGAATTCCTCAACAGCATAGGCTCCTCCAGAGGAAAATAATCTGATATATTATTTCCTCAATAAAGAAATTCAAGAAAAAATCAAGGCTTCGCAGACAGATTCCTGCGAAGCCTTTTTGTTTGTATTATTAGTTTTTATCAAGTTTTTCTGTGATAATTTGCTGTGCAAGTGAGGTGTTGCGATATCGTACATCCGAGGTTACATCTTTGATGATGCGGATGAAATCGGGGATAGGTGGGTTGATATCTTCGGACTGCACTTCAATCTCCAGATAGGCTCTGTCATCCCAGAATGGAAACACATCTACCTCATAAGTAAAACCATTAAGGCAGAAGCTGTGTCTGTACTTATAAATGGGAGAGTAGCCCCGGCGACGGTAATTCATAAGAGTTCTGAATTCTTCTTCGGTTATATCAGACTCTACCTCGATACGTGTCATATGGGTAACACTTTGCTTGAAAGTCTTGATATATCGGGTGCTATTATTGCCTTTGACACAACGGATACGGCAGTATTTTCCGTTTTCGTCGGTATCATCGGGAAGCTCAACGTAAATCTGACACATCTCCTCAACCTTGTACTCGGGTTGAGTCTGCAGGATTTCAATATCAGGATATGCAATCAGATATTTATATTCAATCTCTAATGGTTTGTTCATGAATTATTTCACATCGATTATCATAATTTCGGGTCTGTTGAATACCCTGGGCAGATTCTCGGGAGATGAGCCCAGACCTGTTGTAACTGCAAGATATCCATTTTCCATTTCGTAAAAACCTGCAGCATACTTTGGAAACCAACCTTGCTCGGGAGCAAACAGGGGACCAATCAAAGGAAGCTTTACCATACCCCCGTGGGTGTGTCCGCTGACAGTAAGGTCAACGGAATGATTCTTGATGCCCCAGATATAAAACTCGGGGAAATGGCACAATAGCACAGAAAAGATGTTTTCTGAGTCCTGGAGTGAATTGTAAAGGAATCGGTTTTGTTCTTTATCCCAGCTGCGATAGTAACTGAGTCCCATAAGACGCAGAGTGTTTCCGTTTACATCAATATCTTCAGTCTCATTTTCCAGCAGTACAGCACCATTTTCCGCAATGGTAAGTTTGATTTCCTCCAGAAGCGGATTAGATAATTCGTGATTACCCAAAGAATAGTAAACAGGAGCAATCTCGCAAAGAGAAGATACAACCTTACCAAGAGCGTCAATATACTGTGGCTCTGTATGGGATTTGGTAATCATATCCCCAACTGCAAAAATCAAGTGGGGATTGTTTTCTGCGATTTTGGCGTAAAGAGGAGTGTTATCCTCCTCAAACACCTTTGAGTGCAGGTCAGAAACAACGGCAATACGTATGGGAGAGTTTACCTTCTCACTCTCAATGATATGGTACGAAACCTTTATGCACGTATTGCTGATGTGCAGACTTGCAAGAAATGAGATCAGAAGCACTAAAAAAGAATTAAGCAGAATCAAAAGGACACGTTTTATGCGGGGCCGTTTGCTTGTGTTTTTTTGTTTTTTCATAACAAAAATTATCTGTCAGCGTACATTCTTTCGTAGTAAGACTGGTATTCGCCTTTAAGGATATTCTGCCACCAATCTTCGTTTTCAAGATACCATTTGATTGTGCGCTCAATTCCTTCATCAAAGGAGGTTTCGGGGAGCCAACCCAATTCGGTGTGTATCTTTGTGGGGTCGATGGCATAGCGCATATCGTGACCGGGTCTGTCGGTTACGTATGTAATGAGGCTTTCGGGCTTTGAGAGAAGTCTGAGGATGGTTTTAACAACCTCAAGGTTTGTGCGCTCATTGTGACCGCCGATGTTATATACTTCTCCAACCTTGCCCTTGCGGATAACAAGGTCAATTGCAGAGCAATGGTCTTTTACATAAAGCCAGTCTCTTACGTTTTCACCCTTGCCGTAAACAGGCAGGCTCTCGTCAGCCAAAGCTCTGGAAATCATAAGGGGGATGAGCTTTTCGGGGAAGTGATAGGGACCGTAGTTGTTGGAGCAGCGTGTGATGGACACAGGCAGCTTGAATGTACGTGCATAAGCAAGTACAAGCAGGTCAGCAGATGCCTTGGATGCGCTGTAAGGAGAGGATGTGTGGATGGGTGTTTCTTCTGTAAAGAAGAGGTCAGGTCTGTCCAGAGGAAGGTCACCGTAAACCTCGTCTGTTGATACCTGATGATAACGCACAATGCCGTACTCACGACAAGCGTCCATAAGAGTCTGTGTGCCCAGGATGTTGGTCTTAAGGAAAATCTCGGGATTTTCTACAGAGCGATCCACGTGGCTTTCTGCAGCAAAGTTTACCACGATGTCAAAATGCTCTTCTTCAAAGAGCTTGAAAACACATTCTCTGTCTGCAATGTCACCCTTGACAAAGCGGAAGTTTTCGTTTTTCATAGCTTCTTCCAGAGTCTGCAGATTGCCTGCATAAGTGAGCTTATCAAGGCATACGATTCTGTCCTCGGGATGATTCTCAAGCTCATAGTAAACAAAGTTTGCGCCAATAAAGCCTGCGCCGCCTGTTACTAATATATTCATATCAATTCCTCCGTATTTGGATTATTCATAGTAGAATCCCAGATTCTCAAAATCGGGGAAGTTTTTGTCTTTATCGCTGAGCAGCACATCGTATCCCTTTGGCCAATCGATGTTAACGGTTTTATCGTTGTACATCAGACCGCCTTCATCTTCGGGATGATAAAGGTTGTCGCATTTATATACAAATTCTGCTTCTTCAGAAAGCACCAGAAAACCGTGTGCAAAACCTCTGGGAACAAAAAACTGTTTTTTGTTTTCTTCGGAAAGCAGCACGCCCACATATTTTCCGAAAGTGGGGCTTGATTTTCTCAGGTCAACTGCAACGTCAAAAACCTCACCCTTGATAACCCTTACAAGCTTTGCCTGGGGGTACTGCTTCTGAAAATGCAGACCTCGGAGCACACCCTTGCGGGATTTGGACTGGTTATCCTGAAGGAAGTTGCAGGTGATACCGGCTTCTTCAAAGTCTGATTGTTTATAGGTCTCCATAAAGTATCCGCGGCTGTCACCGAAGACCTTGGGAGTGATTATATAAACACCATCAATGGATGTTTTTTCAAAAGTAAAATTACTCATATTTTTCCTCTCGGTCTTTGTATGTATCAGTATCTGTAGCGTCCTTTTGCTACGTTTTTAAGATATTCTCCATAGGGACTTTTGCCGTATTGTTCAGCGGCATTCAGAAGTTCATCTTTTGTAATCCACTTGTTTATGTAAGCAATCTCCTCGGGAACGGAGATCATAAGTGACTGTCTTGTTTCTGTAATCTGAACAAAGTTTGATGCATCAATAAGGGAATCCATTGTGCCTGTATCAAGCCAAGAAAATCCACGTCCCATAATCTGAACATTAAGGTCATCCTGCTCAAGATAGAGCTTGTTGAGGTCGGTGATTTCAAGCTCACCTCTCTGTGAGGGCTTTACTTTCTTTGCCATTTCCACAACTCTGTTGTCATAGAAATAAAGACCGGTGATGCAGTAGTTGGACTTGGGATTTTCGGGCTTTTCTTCTACAGAAAGAACCTTGCCGTTATCATCAAACTCCACAATGCCAAAGCGCTCGGGGTCGTTTACATAGTAGCCGAAAATAGTAGCTTTGCCTGATTCAGCACAGGCTTTTGCATTTTTCAGAAGATTTGAAAGACCATTGCCATAGAAGATGTTATCACCCAGAATCATAGCACAGGAATCGTTTCCGATAAACTCCTCGCCAAGAATAAAAGCCTGTGCAAGTCCGTCGGGAGAAGGCTGTACCTTGTAAGAAAGATTGATTCCGTATCTGGAGCCATCACCCAGCAAACGCTCAAAATTAGGAGTATCCTGAGGGGTTGAAATTATCAGGATATCACGGATTCCGGCAAGCATAAGAGTAGAGAGGGGATAAAAAATCATAGGCTTGTCGTAAACAGGGAGAAGCTGTTTTGAAGTTACCTGTGTAAGGGGATAGAGTCGGGTTCCAGCACCGCCGGCAAGGATAATACCTTTCATTATCTTCACTCCTTAAAATGTTAGGGGATTAGAATATTTTCTTTGCAAGTAAGAACAGGGGTTTTATAAGTTTTGAGCAAGCAGCGGCACAAGCGAACTTGTCACGCATCTTAAGTGTACCTATATCCTTAAGAACTCGGTATTGCTCTTTTGCAAGTTTTTTGTAAAGAATTTCGTTTATTAATGAGCTTTTTCCTGACCCCGAAACACCTGTTATGCATGTAAAAACGCCAAG
>CALEIO010000073.1 GCA_937875885.1 uncultured Clostridia bacterium
GCTAACCAAATGTATAGTCTTATGATTGCTAACTCTACAAACGGTGGCGTAAAAATTGATACCGCAGGTAAGTTCTTTAAAGTTGCCGATGGTATTAAATACTTTAATATGAACGGTATGGAAGGCGACTTCGGCTTTGGCGGCGGAGGCGGCTTCGGCGGTATGGGTATGATGGGTAGAAATCAGAGCGATTTTACTCTCAAAGGCTACAGCTCAGACAGCGCTATGACCGCATTCCAGGATGGTACAGCTGTAATCACAGACGGTTCTATGTTTGAAGAAGGCACAGAGTCCCTTGAGTGTATCATCTCCGAGGAACTTGCTCTTTATAACTCTCTGGAGGTAGGCGATGTTATTGTAATCACCAATCCCAATAATGAGGAAGAAACCTACGAAATTAGCGTAACAGGTATGTTTACAGATTCTTCTGCTAACGAGAACAGCTTTTCTCCCATGAGTTTTTCAAGTAGCGACCCTGCTAATATGATTTATCTCAGCTACAATGCGCTCAATGCAATCGTTTCAGAATCTGCTGATAATTCTCAGGTCGTTACAGATGAAAGCACAGGCAGAGAGTATGAAACAGAACTTACAAGCTCACTTGAAGCAACCTATGTGTTTGCAAACACAGAGGATTACTACAGCTTTGAAGATGAGGTAAGAGAGCTTGGTCTTGATGAATCCTATATCGTAAATTCAACTGATGTTACAGCTTTTGAGAATAGCCTTACACCTCTGAAAACTCTCAGCTCTATGGCTGGATGGTTTCTGCTGATTATCCTTGCAATCGGCGCAATCATCCTTATTGTGCTGAATATTTTCAGCGTTCGTGAGAGAAAGTACGAAATCGGTGTTCTTACCGCAATGGGTATGAAGAAGAGCAAGGTAGCTGTTCAGTTTATTACCGAGATATTTATGGTAACAATTGTTGCTGTAATTATCGGTATTATCATCGGTGGTGTATCTTCTGTGCCCGTAACAAATGCGCTTCTTGAAAATCAGGTTGCTTCCCGGAACAACAGAATGGAAGAAGTAGAGATGAACTTCGGAAGACCCGGTAACTTCGGTGGTGGTATGCCCGATATGGGTGGCGCGCCTGACAATATGCCCGGTGGAAATATGCCCGGCGGAAATATGCCCGGTGGCTTCGGCGGTATGTTCTCCCAGGCAGGAGATGCTGTTGGTAACTACGTAACAGAAATCAATTCCGCTATGAATCTTACTGTTGTAATGCAGATGTTTGGTATAGCAGTTCTGCTCACCCTGTTTGCAGGTGCAGCTTCTCTGCTGTTCATTATGCGCTACGAACCTCTGAAGATTCTTGCTAACAGAGATTAAGGGAGGTAATTATATGTCAGTTTTATCACTTAACAATATTTCCTTCTCTTATGGCAAAACACCCGTTCTAAGCGGTGTCTCCTATGAGTTCGAGAAGGGTAAAATGTACTGCATTATCGGTAAATCAGGTGCAGGTAAAACTACACTGCTTTCACTTCTTTCAGGTCTTGCAGTACCTGATAGCGGCTATATCTTTTATAATGGTGAGAATATAAGTAAAATCGATAAGTATAAATTCCGCAGTAAGTATATCGGTGTAATTTTCCAGAGCTACAACCTTATAACTAAATTTACAGCTCTGGAGAATGTACTTCTTTCTATGGATATTGCAGGAGTAAAGGGTAAGGATAGAAAAGAAAGGGCTATGGAGCTTCTTGAGAATGTAGGTCTTGATGATGACGAGGCAAAACGTCGTGTGCTCCATCTTTCAGGCGGACAGCAGCAGAGAGTTGCTATTGCAAGAGCTTTATCCTATAACCCCGACATTATTCTTGCAGACGAGCCTACAGGTAACCTTGATGCAGATACACAGAAAGAGATTATGGATGTTTTCCGTTCTCTTGCAAGTGCAGGTAAGTGTGTAATCCTTGTAAGCCACTCTCCTCAGGTAGCAGAAATGTGCGACGAGCGCTTTGAACTCAAGAAGGTTACAACCAAGAAAGTAGTCAGAAAATCAACAATCTTTTAATGGAAATACCTCACTGAAAAACGACGGTATCTGTAAAGTCAGATGCCGTCGTTTTTCCTTTTCTTTATTCTTTTTTGTCTTTTCTCCATTTTCTTCCAACTGTAAAAGCCGTAAAGGTCATTTACAAGAAACATTGCAAAGCAGCTTACCATAGGAATACAGTTAGGATTCTTTACCGATGCAACAATCCACAGTACAACAAGAACAATATCATTGCAGGCATATCCCAGGGCATAGTAAGGACTGCGGGCAGCTGTCATATATGCCGCAAAAAAGCTTGTGGTAATGGAGAGTGTGCTTACAATCAGCGAAGCATTGCCGAGCAGCTTCAGAATAAAATAAAAAGCTATGGTAACGGCCACTGCAGAAGCACTCATTATTGCAATGTGTTTTTTAGTTAGTTTACTTATCTCAACTTCTTTGGTGCCTTGAAAAGGATTTTTTATCCACTGAATCAGAGCTGCGATTGCCATAGGTGTGGTCATACACAGATAAGTAATCATTTCTCCGTAATATCTCGAGTAGAAAGAAACTATTCCATAGAAAACCGAGAAGATGATTATCAGTATCTGTCCGATAACATATCCTTTTGCAAGGAAAATAAGAGAAGTAATACCGATGATTGACGCTACCAGCGAAACCCAGTCGGAAGAAGAGCAGATGATGAAAGACAGGCTTATAACAGCAACAGAAATCAGCCACAGCATAATTTCAAATCTGTTCAGCCCGAAAATACATTTCTTTTTCATACCATACTCCAATACAAAATATCCCGATTATTATATCATCAGCTAAAGATACTGTCAAATAATAGTCCTTGCATGATTTTTGTGTATGTGATAAAATATTGCTGTTATAGAATATTATAAGGAAGATTTCTATGAAGAAAAAAGCTTTGGTAGCACTCAGCGGCGGAGTTGACAGCGCAGTTGCAGCATATCTGCTTACAGAAGCAGGTTATGATGTAACAGGAATTATGCTTCGACTTTACGATAAGCCCGATTCCACAGACGCTCAGGATGCAAAAGCATTGTGCGAAAAACTTAAGATTGATTTTGTTTATCCCGATTACAGAGAACAGTTCAAAATACAGGTAATAGATAGATTTGCAGCGGCATACCTCAAAGGTGAAACCCCCAATCCTTGTGTGGATTGCAACAGATATGTAAAGATACCATTTGTGTTCGACTACGCTGTGAATAATGGTTTTGATTATATTGCTACAGGTCACTATGCTTGTGTTGAATATAACGAAGTGTCAGGCAGATACTGCCTTAAAAAAGGTGCAGATATCTCAAAGGACCAGACCTATGTGCTCTATAATCTTCCCCAGGAGATTTTATCAAAGCTTCTTTTGCCCGTGGGAAGCTTGAGCAAGGAACAGGTCAGAGAAATTGCAAGCCGTGAGGGCTTTGTTAATGCACTCAAAAGAGACAGTCAGGATATCTGCTTTATAAGCGGAAATTACTACGATTATCTTAAAGATAACTGTGGTGTAAAGCTTGCAGAAGGTAACTTTGTTGATAAAGAGGGAAATGTGCTGGGTAAGCACAAAGGCGCAGTATGCTACACCCGAGGTCAGCGCAAAGGCCTTGGCCTTGCCTTGCCACAGCCTATGTATGTTCTTCATAAAGATATGGCAGAAAATGTTGTTACTCTGGGATTTAACGAAGATCTGTTTTCATCAGAAGTTGTAGCAGAGGATGTAAACTTTGTGTCAATCAGCGGTATTGACGGAGAAATTCCCGTTTGCGCCAGAGTCAGATATAATCAGATCGAGCAGCCGGGTGTTGCGTTTATGACAGAAGAGGGAAAAATATGTGTCAGATTTGATGCTCCGCAGCGTGCTGTAACTACAGGTCAGTCATTGGTATTATATAGTGATAATGTGCTTCTTGCAGGCGGCAAGATTATTAGCTGATATCAGCACAATATAAGCAAAACAGCCACTCTTAAGGAGTGGCTGTTGTTATATCTGAAAGAGTTTCTCTGACACTTCTGGTGTTTTCTGTATTTTCTGCTCTGGCTTTAGTTTCTGATTTTTCCATCAGACTTAGTATGAATGTGGAGGTAAGACCGCCACACACTATGGCAAGAATTAAGAAAAATGGCTTACCCTCTGTGCTGAAAGCAAGAATTCCTCCTGCTGGAATTTCGCAACTGCATCTGAATGCAGCAGAAAGCATAGCGGAAATTATTCCACCTGGTACACAAGCAAGAATGAATCTGAAAGTTTTTTTGGTATAAAAATACAAGGCACATTGCGGTAGCCCCAATAATCCACTTGTAATGCTCACCAATGGTGGTAAACTTTTACTGATGCGAGTTTTATCGTTGTGAATTAACATATAGAATCCCATACAAATGGGTGGGATTGATCCTGCAGCAACAATAATTGCCATATTCTGCGGTGATCCCATAGTTATAGAAGCTACTCCGAATATATAACCTGACAGATACAGTGGACCTCCCGAGTCTATTGTCATAAAAACACCTAAAACAGCTGATAATAACAAAGGGTTTGTTTTGGCTGCAACACCCAGCAGAATGGCAGAGCAGTGATTCAGATAATATGAAATGTTATTAATAACCAGCATAATTATTATGGCAAAAATCATTGATGAAGCAGAAATAATAAATTTGTTTTGTAGTTTTTTCAGAAGTTTTTCTGCTGCCTCATAAGATTCCGGATGTACACTTGTTCCATCCAAAGGATTATCTCCATTCGCAATTCTCATGAATCCTGCACACTGTTCAAACGCTTTTGGTCCAAGTTTTGCAACTTTAAGAAGTTCCGCTCTGGACTTGAATGCACCGTTTTCTTCACGATAAATTACGATGTTCTTTGCGATTACTTTTGAAATACCTGAGA
>CALEIO010000074.1 GCA_937875885.1 uncultured Clostridia bacterium
AATGATAAAGTCAGAGAACACGGGGTTTTCCTTATCAATATGAATCTTCTTTTCGTAAACAGCTGTTCTGCCCAAATAGTCTTCGTATTCACACTTTAATGTGTAATAACCTGTTTCTGTAAGAGTAACTGTTGCTGTGCTGAGTACGCCTTCTGTTGTCCACTCAACCACCTCTTCTGTACCGTTAACAGTTACAACACACTTCTTGTTAAGGTCAAAGTTGTTAGCATTTACTGTGATTTCAGCTGTTACATCACCGTTTGTGTAAGCGATTTCATCACTTGTGCTGTCATAGAATCCTGTGTAGGAATACTTTGCCTCAATACCGGGAGTAACGTCATCTACAACGAATACTTCATTTGTAATACAGCTGGCAACGTTGCCTGCCATATCGTATGCTTTAGCTTCCACACGATTGCGGAACTGTGCATCTATGGGTAATGTGAACTTTCCGTTTTCGAGCTTAACCTTGTTCTCTTCAAGATAAGTAACGCCGCCATCCAGACTATACCAGATGTAGTCGATTCCGGAAGCACCCTCACCGTTGTCAGATGCCTCAATGCACAGATCTACTGTTTCGGGAGAGAAGCCGAACAGCACTTCTCCGATTTTCTCGATTACTGTCAATACGTAATCAAGAGAAACCTCGGGAGCTTTTGTATCAATCTTAACAGTGGGAAGCTGAATTTCATCTGTAATAAATCCGTCAGCTTCACTCTTAAGGTAAATTACAGGATTTGTCTCGCCGTTTGTTGCATACTCAACCTTATTATCAAACACGGTGTCCAGCTTGTTATCGTATGCTACCAGGTAGCCTGCGGGTGCACAAATGTGAATAGCAGAATCATACCAGCCATTGCTGTTTGTTTCTTCCTCGATTGAGTAGAAATCCTGGGGAGCATCAAGGTAAACAACATTGATTGTATATGTCTTGGTGCAAGAATTGTAGCATTCATCCTCTGCCTTTGTAACAGTTACAACAACCTCGCCAACCTTGCCATCAGAAACACCGATGTTAACAGTATCATTCTTTACAGTAGCGCCGATATCGTTCTTTTCGATTGTATAAGTAAAGGAACCTGTACCGGGACCTGCATCCTTGATAGCGTTTGTGTATTCTGTTGTACCGTAAACAAGAGTCACATACTCGCCATCTTCAAAAGTAAATGTCTGATCATCCTTGTTGATGAAGATTGTGTATGTTGCGCTTGTCTCGTTGTACTTATCGTCGCCGGCCTTTGTAGCTTTTACAGTTACTTCACCGGACTTCTTAATTGTAAGCTCGGGGCTTGCAGGATCAAGAATTTCAGCTACCTCATTGTCGCTGATTACAGCGTAAGTGATCTCACCTGTGCTTTCGCCGCCCTTTGCTGTGTTTACATAAACATTGCCGTTGTCGTTATATGTAATTGCCTCGGGATTTGCATACTCAAAAGCAAATCCTGTCTGATCAGCGCGAACAATTTCGATCTCCTTGCTGATAGTAGCAGGCTCGTAGCAATCATCGCCTGATACCTCTGCAATCAGAGTAAACTTGCCTGTTGTCAGTGCTGTGAGTGTGTTTCCTTTCAGCTCAACAACCTTACCATCCTGCTCAACAGAATAAGTGATTTCTGCATTTTTAGCTTCAATGCCCTCAACAGCGAATACATCGAAAGGTGTTGTGCTGTATGTCAGTGCAGAAGGAGTTGTATCAACAAACTTAACCTCATCCTGAGTATCTTTGTTGATTGTGAGTGTGTATGTAGTAAAACCTGTTGTGTACTTGTCATCCTCTTCGATATCTACACGGACAGTAATGACACCTGAACGAAGTACTGTTACCTGTCCGCTGATTTCACTAATCTCTGCAACACCTTTTTCGAGCTCGTTACCCTCAAGATCCCACTGTCCAATAATACTATAAGAAACATTACCTGAAGACTCTGTATGACGTGCATCATTATTAAACTTCAGACCCTCTTTGTATGTAACAGGCTTGGGTTCTTTAATATCAAATGCCAGCTCATCGGGACACTTTTTAACAACTTCAAATGTATATGTTGCAGAAGATTCAGTATAAAGATCTGTTTCTTCAATTGTCGCCTTAACTGTAATCTTACCTGTTGTTTCAAATGTAACTTCACCATTCTCATCAACAGTTACACCCTTTGCAGTGGTTTCTTCCTTAACAATTGAATATACAACCTTACCGGGTGTTTTAAGACTGCCAGCCTCATTTTTATAGCTTCCATCGCCAACCCAAATGGTAATATTTTCAGATGTATCGTCGAATGCGAAGTCTGTTCTATCCAGACGATTAAGAGTTACCTTGTTTGGATCAATAGTAAATGTAACAAGCTGTTCAAAGCCGTTCTCTGCTTTTCGGTCCCAGTCAAATCTCCACTGAGCAGTGATTTTCTCACCGTCAGCAATTGCTTTTTTAACCATTGCTCTGTCTAGAACTGTCCAGAGCTGCATATAGTTTACAGTTGCTGAATCCTTGGGAGAATCCTGATTAGAGAAGAAAGATTTATTTGTGGACCAATCATCAGCGCCGATTTTGCTCTGATAGTTAACATCGTTTGTCTGTGTAAGCTCCAGACCCTCGGGAGCTGTAATGAGGATTCCTGCCCACCAGCCTTCGGTGTATCTGCCAATGGAAGTATCCACAGGGCTCCAGTCAAGAGAAATTTCAGAGGAAATATCTACAACAACCTCGCCGCTCTTGTTGCCGCTTACTGTACCTGCAGTAATTGTAGATACACTACCGAGTTCAGGATAAATCTGAACACCGGATTCGTCGTTGAGTGTAATATACTTGGGATCAATCTCAAGTATAACGATCTGCTCATAAACGCCATCTTTATTCCAGTCAAAACGCCAGATATACTTGAAGGGAGCTGTTGCATTCTTGAGGTAATTCTCGTTAATCAGACCCCACAGACCAATGAAATGGCCATCTGTTGCGTCATTTGCTGAATCTTTATAATTCCAGAAATCCTTGGCTGTACCCCAAACGCCACCGGACTTTGTCTGGTACTTAACACCTTCAAAGTCCTCTTTTGTCTTGAGGTCTTCGGGAGCAGTAACCTTAATGCCTGCCCACCAACCGTCATTTGTCTGGTCGGAATTTTCTTTCTTGATAAAGTCAAGTGCAACATCTTTGTTGTACTGAACCTTAACATAGTTAGTATCTGCCTCTGTCACAACCTCAAGGCCTTCTGTAATTGTAGAAACTGTACCCTTGCCTGTTGTGCTGGGATAAACCTGCTCGCCATCCTTTATCAGAGTGATCTCTGCAGGATTAATGCTGATGCTTGCTGTCTGCTCGTAACCGGTAGTGTCATCCTTATCCCAGTTAAAGCCCCATACATACTCAAGGTTTTTGCCGCTTAAGATTGCATCGTTAAGATACTGCTCGCTTACATAGGCCCAAAGACCGATATAGTGATTATCATCTGCATCTGCAAGGGTATCGGGAGAGTCCTTGAAATTCCAGAATATTTTAGCACTACCCCATTCGCCTGCGGACTTGTTGCTATAGGTTACTCCTTCAAAATCAGCCTCTGTTCTGAGGTCTGCGGGAGCTTCCATTTTAGCACCTACCCACCAGCCGTCGGTAGTTCTGCCGATTAGGGGGTTAGCTTCAACCCATTCCAGTGTAACACCACTGAATGTTACAACTGCATTTTCTGTCTCTCCGTTGGTTACTGTTCCGTTGGGAGAAATAGAAGAAAGGGTTCCATAACTTTTTTCGCTTGATGCTGCAATGTTTACAAGACCTGTCGGCAAGGCGCTGACAAAGATCAGTATTGCAAGCAACAAGGCTGCTACTTTTGTAGAAAAAGCATTTCTGACTTTAACCATGTTCACTTACTCCTTTTCTGATTCTTCACCAGGTTCAGATTTGGTTTCTTCCTGATTCATAAGTATATAATAAATTTTTCCGTTGAGGATGCAGTGCATACAAAATGAGAAAACAAACAATGCCAGAAAAAAATAGCACATAAATCCCACTCCATTTGTCACAATAACGGAAATTATTAACCCGATTAAGCCGATAACTGTCAGGCCATCTGCAACACATGCAGGCAGATTCTGGCAGAAAGAGATCAGACCGATCTTCTTTTTCATACTGAATCTGCGCATTCTGTTTTTGGAAAGCCAGTTTTTCTTATTGCTGCTGAGCACAAACTGTGAAACAATTCCCAGAACAAGGAAAGTCCAGAACATAACACCAACAGCAATTCCGAGAAATTTCAGATTGTTTTTGTCAAAGTCAATTGGCATCAGCAAAAAGCTGATTGACATCATAAAAAAGCTGATAGTTGATATAAGCAACCATACCATACCTTTTTGTCTATTCATTAGTACACCTCCGCACAGATAACTTCATCGGTATGTATGTATGTGATCTCATACTCAACCATAAAGGGGTTACCTGTAAATTCATTCTGACTCAGCACACTTGTTTCATTTGCATAATAAGCTGCTGCACCGGCTGCATAAGAATTATCAGAGTTCAGTACTGTGGTTTCGTTTGCTCCACCTAAAACTGTTGTTTCATTACCGCCACCGAGAACTGTTGTCTCGTTGCCGCCAAGAACTGTTGTTTCTTCTGCTGTCAGGCGCTGTGTGCCAATCTTCTGTGTTGCCATTGCACCTGTAAGCATATCGTCGGTTTTATTGGCCACTCTGCCTGAAGGAGAAATCTTGTCAGTAACCTTGCCTCGTTCCTGGTTAACAAGGCTTGATTTGTAGGTTTTATCTCCTGAAGACTCGTTCTGAGCACGGATAACCTCAATTGCTTTCTTTGCTGTTCTTCCTGAAAGATCACCGATAACCTTGGGAATTTTCAGAAAAATAAATAACAAAACAGATGTTATAATCATCGCTCCGCAAAGGATTGCAGCACCGATGAATATATATCGATATATTTCATATGTCATGGTTTCTGCCTCCTTTATTATTTAGCTGTCTCGATACGAGCGATAGTCTGAGTTGTAACTTGCTTAAGTTCCTTGGTCAAATCCACAATATCGGGGTTTGTACCGCCAATGCGATCAACGTTTGTGTTGATATCATTGAGGATAGATATCATTTCCTCGGGGGTAGAAACTTCAAGGAAATCACCGATATTGTTGTTGATAAGGCTGTTAATCTCTGTCCAGACTTGAAGTTTGTAATCATCTGCATAATTTTCAGCCTTTGTCTTCATATCCTTGATCATATTCCAAAGATTCTCTCTCTGTGCATTAAGTTCCTTTGTCTGAATAACCTTACTGCCTCGGAGCTGATTGATCTTTGTTGTACATTCGGATATATCAAAGAAGATAGCGGCAATTGCACCGTTGTCATCTTCGTTGTCTTTGATTTCTTTGAACCACTTTGCAGCGTAAGCATATCTATCGCGGTCAGTGTCTGCCTCATAGTAAGACAGGAAACTCCAACCGAGTTCAAAGCAAACCTCATCGTAGCCTTTCTTATTCTGGGATTTCAGTTCATCCAGAACTTTTACTGTCTTTGTGAATCCCATATTGTTCTTCTCGTCAAAGCCTGTCTGCAGTTTAAGCAGATCTCCACCTTCTTCTCTGCTCAATGTGTAATTGGAAATCAGGTGTTCGTTAAGTGCCAGATAAGCTTCTGTTCTTGTGGGGTCCGTACGAATAGCATCGTAGAACTCCTGGGTTTCGTCTGCTTTTGCAAGAATAATGTCATAGTTTTCGCTCTTTTTATTCTCAGCAGCTGCATAGCCCCAGGCAGAAGTAAGTGCAAATACTACAGCAAGAATTGAAGTTGTAAGAAAAGTGCCCAACTTTCTTTTCTGTAAATATCATCTATCTCTTCATAGTGCTCCAACGCGTACATCAGTTCAGCTGTGGACTGATATCGGTCGTTAGGGTCACGCTGTGTACATTTCTGGATAATTCTTTCCAGACCACTGGAAAGAGTGGGGTTGATCTGTCTGATAGGTTTGATTTCGTAGGGAGGCTCGCAGGGATTCATACCTGTTACAAGGTGATACAGCGATGCGCCAAGGCAATAA
>CALEIO010000075.1 GCA_937875885.1 uncultured Clostridia bacterium
AACAAGAGAACTTATCAACCGTTTCCTGACTTACCCCGAAAATTCGGCAGGTAGCGTTATGACAATCGAAATGGTTGAGCTCCACGACAGACTGACTGTTGCCGAGGCCATAAAAAGCATCCGCAGAACAGGCGTGGAAATCAACCTCAAAGATCCTCAGAGATATTCCGAAAAACTCCAGTGGCTTAAGCTCTTTTACAGAAACGATGCTATGCCCATCTGCTCTGATAAATATCTTGTTCGTGAGTACATAGAGAAAAAAGGCTACGGTCATCTTCTTAACGACCTTATTGCTGTATATGACAATGGTCTGGACATTAAGCCCAAAGAGCTTCCCGATCGCTTTGCTATGAAGACAAACCACGGTTCCAGCTGGAATCTTATTTGCACAGACAAAAGCAAAGTTAACTGGTTCTGGTGGAAAAGAATCTTCAACTGCTGGCTCAAAAGAAACCTCTACACCTTTGGCAGAGAGTGGAACTACCAGCACATCTCTCCCAAAATTATCGTTGAAAAATATCTGGACCACACTCCTCTGGTGGACTATAAATTTATGTGTTTCAACGGTGAACCCAAATATATGCAGATCAACCACGAGTACAACGGAAAAACCTATGTTGATTTTCTTAACATAAACTGGGAAAAGCTGGATTTTACATATACTAACTACGAAAAATCCGACATTCTCGTTGAAAAGCCCGCACAGTTTGAAGAAATGAAGAAGATTGCAAGAGATCTGGCACAGGATTTCCCCTATGTGCGTGTAGATTTCTACAACTTCGACGGAAAAATCTATTTCGGAGAACTCACCTTCTTCCCCGGCGGTGGCTTCCAATATCCCACTCCCGTAGAATATGACTTTATGCTCGGAAAAGAGCTTACTCTCCCCGAACCCAACTTCAACCTGGATATTCTTGAAAGCTTATCCTGATAATTATTTACTGTAAAATACTCTATAACCATTCGCTGAAAACCTAAAGAAAGGAGGCGCATATAATGCAAGTTATGATTTTTACAGCACTAGCTGTCGCGATTTTTGCAGCTTTTGCAAATCATCAGTATAAGTTGGCAAGTTCTATTTCAGGCAATAAAAACAGAGCTATGAAAAACAATCTTACAACTTATCATTTCTTTGTGTTTATATGTATAGCTATTCTTTCTTCAGTTGCCGGTCTCCGATATTATGTAGGCACGGACTTTGGCGGTTATTATTGGGGATATCCCAGATTTTACAATATATTCTCAACCGCTTGGGCAAGTTGGGATGAACCTGGGCTTCCTACCCTTGCAAAAATACTGTATCCCATTTCCCAAGATGGTGCTTTCTTTATTTTTGTTATAGCATCATTAACTGTATCAATGTTTTTGATACCTATGGTAAGAAACAGCCCGGACTTTTTCTTCTGTGTTATGGTTTACATTTTCTCCTCTTGTTGGAGCGGATGTTTTAATGGTGTAAGACAGTATTTAGCTGCAGCTATTTTGTTTGCAGGGCATACACTTATTCTTAAACGTAAATTTATCAAATTCTCCATTGTAGTTTTTATAGCAGCTTCATTCCACATTACGGCACTTATAATGCTGCCGATGTACTTCCTGATAACACAAGTTCTTGACCTTAAGAAAATCACATTTATTATCACTGCCGGTATCGCAATGGTATTTTCCTATGATTTTCTGTTTAGCCTGTTGGGTGTTATGAAAGGAACAGACGATACTGGTGCCGATACAAACTATGCGCAACATGAAATTCATCCCTTGAGAATTGCAATTGCTTTTGCACCTATTATAGTTTATTTTTTTCTACTGTTACAGAAAAAAGGCTTCACCGGAAAAGAAAACTTTTATATGGGATTTATTTTTGTTCGTGCCGCCCTCATTCTGGGCACATCAAACAGCGCATATCTTAACCGCTCCGGTATTTACTTTGAAGGATTTTTGCCTGTAGCTTTATCATTGCTAATCAAAAAATTTCCAAAGAATCAACAAAATTTATTAAAAGCAATTATATTAATATTATACCTTATAGTATGGTTATATATTGATGCGCAATTTGTTGAGTGGGAATGGATGTGGAACAGACCTACACCTTTCCATAACAGATACGCTTAATTTACTGCACAGGAGGTTTGTAAAGATGAATATCGGTATCATCACTATTAATTCTGACAACTTTGGTTGCTCTTTGCAGACCTATGCTGTTATTAAAGCTTTCGAAAAGCTGGGGCACAAAGCCCTTCTTATCCCCGACACCACAGACTCCGGAGTACGCTCTAGGTATGGCAAGGAAAGTACTCTGAGTAAACTCCGCCCCGCATATATTCTTGCAGTATTAAAGGTGCGAACAAAAAACAAATACCTTCTTAAGAATCAGCGGGACAGCCTCATTGAAGCTGTTCTGCACAAAAATAAGAATGCAGCTTTGTTTGCACAGGCAAAAAAGCAAAGAAGAGCATCTTTTGCGGATTTTAACAAAGAATATCTTCCCGCAACAGACTTTTCCATAAACGCCGGAAATATTTCCGACGACCTTTCGGATAAATTTGATTTTTTCTCTGTAGGTTCAGACCAGGTATGGAATCCTACATACCCTCACACTTCTGAAATCCGCTTTCTTACATTTGCAAAAAACAACCAGAAACTCAGTTTTGCCCCCTCTTTCGGCATATCTGAACTTCCCGGAAATGTAAAGGAGCCCTATGCAAAATGGCTTGGTGATTTCCCTGTTTTATCCGTAAGAGAAGAACGCGGTGCTGAAATCATCAAAGAACTCACAGGTAAAGAGGCTGCTGTCATCTGTGACCCCACCCTCACACTTCTCCGTAATGAATGGGAACAGATTGAGAAAAGACCCGAATGTTTTCCCGACGCACCTTATGCACTCACATATTTTCTAGGAAACGAAACCAATGCCTCCCGCAGATACATAGAAAAAATTGCAAAAGAAAAAAATCTTAAGGTTATTAATCTATTTGATATAAGAGAATCTGAATATTACGCTGTAAACCCCTCTGAATTTATCTATCTGATTCATCATGCAGATGCTGTATTTACAGATTCTTTCCACGCTACAGTATTTTCCATTATATTCAAAAAGGATTTTGTTGTTTTTGATCGCATTGAAGATGGCAAGTCTATGGGTTCAAGACTCAAAACTCTTTTGGAAAAATTTTCACTTTCAGACAGAATGTTCTCTTCTGTATCAAAGCAGGAATTCAGGAGCATAGACTTTACTCACACTGACAAAATCATTGAAAAAGAGAGAACTAAAGCTCTCGATTTTCTGCAGAAAAACATAAAAATCAATCTTAATAATTGAGGACGCTTATGCCTACAGTAAGTATTATCGTACCTGTTTACAATGCACAGGCTTATCTCCACAAATGTATAGATTCACTGCTTTCCCAGAGTTTTCAGGACTTTGAACTCATCCTGGTAAATGATGGCTCCAAGGACAACAGCGGTAAGATTTGTGACGAATATGCCGAAAAGGACAACAGAATAAAGGTAATTCACAAAGAAAACGGCGGAGTTTCTACAGCTAGAAATCGTGGTCTTGATGAAGCACAGGGCACCTATATTATGTTCTGCGACAGCGACGATTTCATCAAAGAAGACTTCTCTGCCCCTGTGGTTGAACTTGCAGACGGTAATGAAGACTGTCTTGTTCTCTGTGGCATTACACAGCTTAAGGATGACAACAGTACACATGACGTTTTGTGTCCTGCTTTCTCTCGTGGAGAAAAAGTTTCTATGTCCAATGTTGATTTTTGTGACCTCTACGTTAAACTTAACAATATTGAGCCTTTTCTTCTGATGAATATGCCTTACAACAAATTGTTCTCCAGAAGAATTATAGAGGAACACCACCTCAGATTTGATACATCCATCCACTACAACGAAGATTTCATTTTTAATCTTAATTATCTGGATAAGGTAAATACCGTTAAGATATATAATGAATCTGTATATTACTATTACGTAGATGCTCCCGGCAGTCTTTGCAAGCGTTACTTCAAGGACCTTATGGAGATGTTCAGAGTAAAAGAAGACACCCTCAAGGCCACAATTCTTGATAAGGCTTCTGACAAGGACGGCGCTCGTCGGGTTTACTCCACTCTTATTTTCAACGATACTCATCGCGCCATAAACAACACCTTTTCTCCCTCCAATCCTGCAAGTGAGAAAGAGAAAATCAAGTATTGCACAAAACTTATAAGGGACAAGCGATTCGTAGAATCCATAAAATATGCCGATAAAAAAGGTTATAATCCCCTGCATATTATGGCTCTCAACTTCAAAAACTATCGCTTAATCCATTTCCTGAAAAAAATACGACACTGACACTTTACGGGTGAAATAATATGAACGATATTAAGGTCAGCATCTGCTGTCTTGTTTACAACCACAAAGATTATATCCGACAGGCTCTGGACAGTTTTCTGATGCAGAAAACCAACTTCCCTTTTGAAATTCTCATAAATGACGACTGCTCCACAGACGGCACAACAGATATCATCAGAGAATACGAGGCAAAATATCCTGACATTATCAAGCCCCTTTATCATACCGAAAATCAGTATTCCAAAAGTTATCGCCAGGGTAATATGATGTCAATTACCTTTAATTTTCCCAGAGTCACAGGCAAATATGTTGCTATGTGCGAAGGTGATGACTTCTGGACAGACGAATATAAACTCCAGAAACAGTTTGATCTTATGGAGTCCACTCCTGACTGTGCCTTTACTGCCCACACAGTAAGATGCACAAACGAAAAGGGTATTGCAGGGGATGAAATCATCCCCCATACCGGCGATGTCAGAGAAGGTATGCTTTCAAGTGAAGATGCAGTAAACCATATCTGTCGTCTGCCCTATATGTTTCAGACATCAAGTTATTTTTTCAGAAGTGAATATCTGAAAGAAATGATAGAGAATACTCCCGAATTCTTTGAATATTCATCCTCAATGGATGTGCTGTTTATGCTCTACTTTGCATCTAAAGGCAGCGTATTTTACCTTCCCGAGGAGCTTTCCTGCTACAGATTGCAGAGCTCTTCCAGCATTATGCAGGAGCTTACTGCAGACAACAGCAAAAAAGCACAGAAAATGATCAAGCATTACACAGAGCACCTTAAAAGTCTCAATGCTTACAACGAATATACAAACAACAGATTCGGTGACAGCGTAGACTTTTTCATTAGAAAAACCCAATTCCACCTGATGCTGTTAAAGGGTGACTACAAACATATTTTCAGCAAAAAATATAAGGACGTTGCTCCCCTTTTCCTTGCAAAATCCGGCAAAAAAGAACTGTTAAAGTTAAGACTTCTCTCTGTTTTTCCCTGGATTGTAAAAATCAAAAGATAACCCAAAGGACTAATCGTTATGGAAGAAAACAAAAACGATATTACTGCAGCAGATTCTGAGAGCTCAACAGAAACAAAAAACGATGGTGCTCCCACAACAACTGTTGCCACAAAAGAAAAAACAATAAAAGGTCTTTTCTGGACATATATGGAAAAGCTGGGCGGAGAAGCTGTATCCCTTATAGTATCCATTGTACTTGCACGACTTCTGGGACCTGAAGCTTACGGAATTATTCCCCTTGTAACAGTATTCACATCCATTCTAAATGTAATTGTTCAGGGTGGTTTTGCATCGGCACTTATCCAGAAGAAAAATGCTGACAACAAAGATTTTTCAACTGTATTCTACTTCCAGCTGATGTTTTCGGCTGTGCTTTATACAGGAATGTTCTTTGCGGCACCTTTCATTGCATCCTTCTACAACAATCCATATCTGACAGATATGGTAAGGGTGCTTTCCCTTTCTCTTATTATCGGTGCTGTTAACAACATCCAGCACGCTTATGTATCCAAAACCATGCAGTTCAAGAAGTTTTTCTTTGCTTCTTTCACAGGTACTGTTACCTCAGGAATCGTTGGTGTTGTGCTGGCTTTCATCATCACAAGCCATACAGGAAATCCTATTTACGGTGCATGGGCGCTGATTGCACAGAAGCTTACTGACCACATCATAGACACCATCTTCCTGTGGTTTACCGTAAAATGGAGACCTTCCCTTACATTTTCTTTCAAACGTCTCAAATCTCTCTTTTCCTACGGATGGAAAATTCTTGCTTCTCAGTTTATTGATTCCATTTATCAGAATCTCAACACCCTTATCATCGGTAAGGCATACTCATCTTCAGACCTTGCTTACTACAACAAGGGTAACACTTACCCAAAACTCATAATGGATAATCTGAATCAGACTATCCAGCGTGTTCTTTTCCCTGCTCTTTCAAGCCAGCAGGACGATATAAGCAAAGTAAAAAGCATCACAAGAAGAGCTATGAAAACCAGCTCATACCTTGTTTTCCCTGCAATGATGGGATTAGCTGCAGTTTCAGATTCCTTCATCTACATACTTCTGGGCGAAGAATGGATGTCTGCTGTCCCCTTTATGTGGATTGCTTGCTTCAACTTTGCAATGTGGCCCATTCACACCACAAACCTCCAGGCAATTCAGGCTATGGGCAAAAGCGGCACATTCCTTGTTGCTGAAATCATCAAAAAGACCTCAAACATACTCTTCCTTGCAGCAGGTATATTCACTGCCTGGTCACTTGCTTTTGAAAACAGCACGGACTCTGTTATCGTTATTGCTCTGAGCTCTGTTTTTGCAGAAATTGTATGTGTTTTTGTTAATGCACGACCTAACAAGAAAATCATCAACTATGGCTTTATCCAACAGTTTGCAGATCTCTTCCCCGCAATATTTATGTCTGTACTGATGGGTGCAGCTGTGTTTGCAGTAGGCTTTATTCCTTTCACCGCATTCATCCCCGGTTTATTTGCAGCCCACGTTGTTAAGCTTCTTGTTCAGCTTGTTGTCGGTGCGGGCTTCTACGTAATGCTTTCTATCCTGTTCAAATCAGAAAGCTTCCGTTATATTCTTTCTACCATCAAGGAATTCAAAAACAGAAAGAAAAACTAATCCCATAAACAGCTCCCTATGAAAGGTGGCAATCTGTTTGTTCTGTAATTCTCCCATTGAATTCATCGATAACCTTTATGAAAACAGAATATACATAAAGCGAGAGGACAAACTCCCCTTTTCTTTCGGCGGAAACAAAGTTCGTTTTGCCGAATCTTTTATTGAGGATATGCGCAAACAAGGCAAGAATGCCATTATTGCCTACGGCTCAAAGAGCTCCAATCTCTGCCGTGTTATGGCACAGATTTGCTTTGATAACAAAATCCCCTGCGCTGTTGTTTTCAGCGAAGCAGAAGAGCACACCACAAACAATTCAAAGATAGTTTCCGCATTGGGTGTGAGAGAATACTGTTGCCAGAAAACTCAGGTAGCACAAACCGTGCAAAAGGCTATGGATGACTTTATTCACGAAGGCTTAAACCCTTACTACATTTACGGAGACACCAGCGGCTCAGGTAATGAGCTCACTCCCGTCAGCTCATACACCCCAGTATATGATGAAATCTGCGGATATGAAAACTCCGAAAATACAAAGTTTGACTATATTTTTCTTGCCACAGGTACTGCCGCTACCTATTCAGGTCTTCTCTGCGGTGCCGTGAAAAACGGAGACAACAGAAATATCGTAGGCATATCCATTGCAAGACCTGCCGAAAGATGCACAGAGATAGTAAAAGAAAATCTTAAGCTTTACTTTGGCTGTACCCAAAAGGCAGAGCCTGTTGTTACAGACGAATACCTATGGGGAGGATATTCCCTTACAACCCCTGAAGAGCTTCAGGAAATCAACTACATTTTCGATAAATATCAGATTCCTCTTGACCCTACCTACACAGGCAAAGCCTTTTATGGTATGAAAGAGTATCTGAAAAAACATAACATTCAAGATAAAAATATCTTATTTATACACACAGGAGGTTACCCCCTCTTCTGTGACTACAAAAACATTCACCTTTGAGGAAGATTCAATATGAACATTCTACTCACATCTGCAGGCAGACGAAGCTACCTGGTTAAATATTTTAAGGAAGCACTGAACGGCACAGGCCTTGTCCACGCGGCAAACTCCTCTGCTCTTTCCACAGCTTTCCTTTATGCAGACAAAACCGTCATCACCCCACTTATATATGACGAAAACTACATTCCCTTTTTGCTTGAATACTGCAAGGAAAATGCAATAAACGCTATCATCAGTCTTTTTGATGTTGACCTTATGATTCTTGCAAAAAACAAGCAGACTTTTGCAGATGCAGGAGTACAGGTTGTTGTGGCTGACGAAAAAGCAATTGACCTGTGCAACGACAAGTGGAATACATACAACTTCTGTCTTGAGAATTCCATCAACACCCCCAGAACTTATCTGAGCACCGATGCAGCTCTCAAGGATATTAATAACGGAAGTCTTTCTTTCCCTCTCTATGTAAAACCCCGTTGGGGAATGGGCTCTCTCTCTGTTTTCTGCGCAGAGAATGAAGCAGAACTTAAAATTTTCTACGACAAATCCAAACGCGAAATTGAAAACAGCTATCTTAAATATGAATCCGCTGCAAATTCTGCAGAATGTGTGCTGATTCAGGAATCCCTCAAAGGTCAGGAATACGGCATAGACGTTATCAACGACCTCAATGGTAACTACCGCAACACAGTAATCAGACAAAAATATGCAATGCGTTCAGGCGAAACCGACGCGGCTATCATTGCAGAAAATGAAAAAATCACAGCGATTGGTGAAATTATCAGCCAAAAACTTCGTCATCCCGGAAATCTGGATGCAGATATTTTCCTTGTAGACGGTGTACCCTATCTGCTTGAAATGAACGCTCGATTTGGCGGCGGATACCCCTTCTCTCATGTGGCAGGTGTGAATATGCCCCTTGCCATAATCAAGTGGCTCAAGGGTGAAGACGTACCCATTGAACTTCTCAAAGCTGAAGTTGGAGTTATGGCTTCCAAGGAGCTTATCATCAGCATTTTCCCTCAAGAATAACAGAAACGAGGTGTCCTCTTTGAGTGACAAAATCTTTGTAACACGTTCTTCCATGCCTACACTCTCTGAGTATATGGAAGAGATATCCTCTGTGTTTGAATCACGTTTTCTTACAAATATGGGACCCAAGCACGACCTGCTGCAAAAGGGTCTTACAGAATATCTGAAGGTGGAAAACATCTCTTTATTTTCCAATGGTCATATGGCGTTGGAGCTTTGTCTGCAAGCTTTTGACCTGAAAGGTGAGGTTATTACAACTCCTTTCACCTTTGCCTCCACAACCCACGCTATTGTCAGATGCGGACTTACTCCCGTTTTCTGCGATATCGACCCCAAAACCTACACAATCGACGCTTCAAAGATTGAGGCTCTTATCACAGACAAAACCTGTGCCATTGTACCCGTACACGTTTACGGAAACCTTTGCGACACAGACGAAATAGAAAGAATCGCAAAAAAACATAGCCTTAAGGTTATCTATGATGCTGCCCACGCTTTCGGAGTTGAAAAGGATAATATGGGAGCAGGCAGTTTCGGCGATGCATCAATGTTCAGCTTCCACGCCACAAAGGTATTCAACACCATTGAAGGCGGTGCAATCACCTATAAGGACAAATCACTGGGTGAAAAACTCTACAGACTGCGCAACTTCGGAATCCTTGACCAGGAAACAGTTTCCGATGTGGGCGCAAATGCAAAAATGAACGAATTTCAGGCTGCTATGGGTGTTTGCAATCTGCGCCATATTGACGGAGAAATTGCAAAGCGTAAAGCTGTCTTTGAGCGCTACATAAGCCACCTTAAGGACATCCCCGGCATTGTGCTGTGTGATGCCCAGAAGGGTGTAAAACTCAACTACGCCTATCTTCCTGTAGTTTTTGACGAAACAAAATTCGGCAAAAACAGAAACGATGTTTTCGCTGCACTTGCAAATGAAAACATCTACGCCAGAAAGTATTTCTATCCTTTGGTGCAGGATTATGACTGCTACAAAGATTCCTACGATTCATCACTTACACCTGTAGCAAAATATGTTGCAGACCGCGTACTTACTCTTCCTATGTATGCAGACCTGAGTCTTGAGGATGTAGACAGAATCTGCAGTATTATTCTGAAAAAATAAAGAGGTAACCTTATGTCTAAACCCCTTGTCAGCATAATCACCCCCTGCTACAACGGAGAAAAAACAGCCCACAGAATGATTGAATCTGTACTTGCACAGACCTATTCTCCCATTGAATATATTTTCATAAATGACGGTTCCACAGACAACACAGAAGAACTTTTCAATTCCTACCTCCCAAAATTCGAGGAAAAAGGATCAAAGCTGTCTATAGATATCAGGAAAATGCGGGTCAGTCTGCCGCCGTAAACCTGGGACTCAAACTCTTCACAGGCGACTATCTGTGCTGGACTGACTCTGACGATATTCTTTTTCCCGACTCCGTAGAAAAACGTGTTGAGATTCTGGAGGCACACCCTGAATACGGCTGTGTGCAGTCAGACGCTTACATTGTAAGTGAAGATGATATCGATACACCTATTAAGAAAATCTCTGCAAACTTTCCTCACTCTGCAGATGAAAATCAGTTTGAGCTGTGTCTGCTGGGCGAAAGCTTCATCTGCTGTCACTGCTTTATGGTAAGAGCTTCTGCTTTTCTTGACGTTATCCCCGACAGAGACATTTTCACCGGCAGAAAAGAGCAGAATTGGCAGTTGATTCTGCCTGTTTACTACAAATACAAACGATATTTCCTGAATGAGCCTTTGTGCAGCTATATTATCTCTCCGCAGAGCCATTCCCACGCCGAACGCTCTACCGAGCAAAGCATTGACAGAACCAACGGATATATTGAAATTCTCACACGCACTCTGAACAGCATCTGTATGTCAGAGGAAGAGAGAAAGAAATATATGAATATCATAAAGGCAGATATGGTGTCAGACGGATTCACAGAGAACTTGTAAATCGCGGCTGTAATGTAAACCACAAACGCGTACAAAGGCTGATGCACAACATGGGTCTTCTTGGAAAAAGACCAAAAGAAAAGTATCACTCATACAAAGGTGAGGTTGGAAAGATTGCTGATAATATTATTGACCCAAAGGCTTGGAGTAGTGAAAATATACAAGGTCACAAGACAAGTCAAAAACTTACGCAATTGAAAACAACCGCAAGAAACGACTGGGAAAGAGCTGGTTATATCAATGAAATGATTGTGGCCGAAACATTAATCCATGCCATAAAAACTCAATATCCAGACATGGATTTTAAGGTGAGTGTTACCAATAGAGGGGAGACTGACTTTAGTATTTTTTTTGATTCAAGCGAACAAATGCCTGAAAGTACATCAAATATGTGTCTTTAGGCAATTAGGCAGTTTGGCAGTTATTTTTTTGAGGGTATTATCCTAAATAAATAGATAACTACTTATATAATAGATTATTATACTTAATAATAGTATTTTTCCCCTTTAAAGAGTGAGAAATAAAAAACTGCCTAACTGCCTAACTGCCAAACTGCCTAAAGCAGGCATCGACTTACAAGTCCGCCAACTTAACCACCGCAAAGTACAAATGGCTATCGGCACTATTCTTCAACTGAAAATAGACATGACCATCCACCACAAAATAGCGGGAAGTGACTTCCTTTGGCAATTCATATTCCAGCATCTCACCCGTACGGCATTTGTAGACCATGAGGTATATATCCCTATCTTCAAACATCGACGGACGATCGTCGTAATGCAAACGAATATAGGTATCCGATTGCTTGTCGTAGTTCACTTCGCCAAAGCGCAAGACCATTCTTTCATACTCGAAGTTACCCTGGAAATTCCGACGGTCGATATTGGCATCCTTCGGGGATGACTGATTGGAAGTGGCACGGCTATTCATGGCGAAGGTCTGCAACTCATCTGCCCCCTTCATGGCCACATACACTTGCGATGAATAAGAAAAGTTATAGACCATCCGGTCCTCGCTCATGGTAAAGTAAGGACTCGTCAAACTACCATATTTGCCCAATTCATCCTTCATGTTTTCGGGGTATGCCATGGGCAATCTTTCGGTCTCAGAAGTACGGAGATTGACCGACAAGAACAAAGGGTCGTGCATCTTTTGACCATTCTTGGCAAAGAGTGGTGTTACTACATTGTCCCCGTCCCAACGCATTCTGAAACCGCGAGAATATTCTGCATCCAAGCCACCTCGATATTGCAACTGATACTCTTCTTCCGGCGACAAGGTGAAGATGGTCTTGAGCAATTTTCCATCCTTGCGGGAGAGAAGCTTCAGCTCATTCCGATAGCCTCTGAACACGAACATGCTATCGTTCATCAAGAAACAACTGAACTGGTTCTTGGTAATGGCATTGGGTCCTTCCGGCTCCAATTCGTACGAAGCAACGGTTTGCCGGTTGGTCAAATCAAACACCTCGATGGTGTGGAGCAGGTGATTGTATCCAGCCCAATAGAGCGTATTCCCGTTCTTATAGTGAGCCGTATGATAGTAGAATCCCAAACAAGGATAGTCTATCGGTATGGCTAAGCTATCGTATTCCAGAACTCCTGCAGAGACCGTCTGCTTCTGATGGTTTCCTGATGTGCAAGCCATCAGCAGGCTCGCCATCAAGGCTATTATATAAACGTGTGTTTTCATTATCCTTTTATTATTTGTAACATTGTAACCAGATAACAATGTATGCCCTTCCGCATCACCTCTCAGGTATAAGCCGAACCGTAAAGTTGGAATCGAGTTCAGCAATCTCATGTTTTTCTTCCAACAACGACAAGAATCTTTCGGCATTTCGATGTCCTTGATTCTTCGCCAATCCATACCACATGGCGGCTTTATCCAGATCACGTTCTGTCCCTTTACCCAAGAAATACATGTTACCCAAATTGAATTGTGCCGTAGCCTCTCCTAGCATAGCTGCTTTCGTAAGCCATTCAGCACATTTCTTCAAATCACGTTCTACACCTCTACCCTCAGCATAAAGCGCACCGATGTTATACATGGCCTTCGGATGATTCTTGGCAGCCGCCTTCTGATACCAATAAAGAGCCGATTCGGCACTCATCATTTTACCAAAACCACATGCATACATATAGCCCAGATTATTCATGGCATCTACATTACCACGGGCTGCTGCCTTCCGATACCAATCAAATGCAGTAGACGAATTGCGAGCCGTTCCCCATCCGTGACGATACATGGTTCCCAAACCGACTTGCGCCTGAGCATTGCCATTGGCCGCACCATACTGAAAATGACGAAAAGCTTTTGAATAATCAGCCTGAACTCCTTGCCCCGAAAGATACATAACTCCCAAATTGTTATGAGCATCAGTATTGTTCAGTTCAGCCGACTCTTCAAATAAAGACAATGCTTTCTCGTAATCCAATTCTCCTGCCAAACCTCTAAAATACAAATCTCCTAACACAAACTTGCAATTAGCAGCAGTATCCAAACCCGCCAATTGTTCCAACAGAGGAAGCGATTCCTTATATTGGCGATTCTTGTACAGCTCCATAGCCTCTTCATAAATCGCCGGTATATCGCCTAATGTCCAAGCATAGATCCGGTTACGGAAAGTAAAGGCCGAAACAATTCCGGCCAATACGATACAAATAGAAAATCCTATCAAATAGTTCTTCATTGCTAACTTTATTTCTTCTTATTGATTTCCACACCAATCGCATAATAGTGCGGAGTGCTCTCAATATACTCTTGTCCCATATCAGCCCCAATCTCCAAAGCACCACAGAAACGGAAAAAGCCATATTTTTCGTCCAACCAATAAGAGCCGAAGAATACCAATGGAATGAACTTTCCTTCTTCGAACTTGTCAACCACGAAAGGACGGCTTTCGTAGCTATAGGATAGTTTATCACTCTTAGGAGCCTTCAATGGTTTCAATTTCAAAGGTTTCCTCAGTTCACCCATACCATCCAGACTGATACGGACAATCCGAGTAGAATCCACTTTCGAAGGAATAAATCCTACCGTCATTTTTTTTGCCTGACTATAAATCCCCTTTTCCGGATCAGCCGCACTTCCTTTCTCCAAAATTCTCTTTTGCGATTCTTCCGGAAATTCAGCAAGCATCATTCGATTGGGAAAAACCGAAGAATGACCGTCTCTCTGTACTTCTTCCCT
>CALEIO010000076.1 GCA_937875885.1 uncultured Clostridia bacterium
TGTTGTCACAGATGAACAGCACCGCTTCGGTGTGCGTCAGCGAGGCACCCTCACAGGCAAGGGCAACAATCCTCACACTCTCGTTATGAGTGCAACTCCCATCCCAAGAACACTTGCGCTTATTGTGTATGGTGATCTTGATATTTCCATTGTTGACGAAATCCCTCCGGGACGTCAGCCTATAGATACTATGCTGATAAATTCAAGTGTCCGTCAGAGAGCATACGGATTCATCAGAAAAGAAATTGACAACGGAAATGCGGCGTATATTGTCTGTCCTTTAGTCGAAGAAGATGAGTCAGAGTTAATGGCTGCCGAGGAGTATGCTGCAGAGCTTATGCTCAAAGAGTTTTCAGATTGTGCTGTGGGAATTATCCACGGTAAGATGAAATATTCTGAAAAAGAAAAAACAATGAGAGATTTTGCAACGGGTAAGCTTGATCTGCTTGTTGCCACAACAGTAATCGAGGTTGGTGTTGATGTGCCCCGATCTACTGTTATGATGATAGAAAATGCAGAAAGATTTGGACTTTCACAGCTTCATCAGCTACGAGGCCGAGTTGGCAGAGGAAAGGGTAAATCCTACTGCATTCTTGTTTCTGACAGCCAGGGAGAGAAAACCGTAAAACGTTTGTCTGTTATGTGCAACACAACAGATGGTTTTAAGATTGCAGACGAAGACCTCAAACTCCGTGGCCCCGGCGACTTTTTCGGTGAACGTCAACACGGTCTGCCAAAACTTGCTATTGCAGAGTTTTCCGATATGGACTCTCTGGGAATTTCCCAGATGATTGCCGAAGATATACTTAAGGAATCTCCGGAGCTTTCATCTGATAAGTACAAAGGATTGCGAAGTGCTGTCAAACGGCTTTTCAAAGATTCTGAAGGAACAATGAATTGATACTTGATTATAAAGAAAAAGATGCCTCTTGATTAAAGAGGCATCTTTTTTATGTAGGGGTTTTGTGTTAAAAATTTCTGCTTTTTCTTGTGCCGTCAATGGGAATGATTTCTTCAAAAACACCGAAAGCGTTGTCAGATACAGCGAAGTCAACGTGCAGATTACCAAAGAACCATTTCTCGTATCGTACTTCGCTTGATAATTGCTCAAGAAAGTCGTTAACGGGGTTAGTCTCGCAGTTTCTCCAGATTTTGTGTTTGTATGTAGCAGATGTTTCGTGAGTAATAATGTAGTCAACCTCACAGTTGTAGCTTTTAAGGTTGGCAACTGCTTTTTTCATCTCATCAACTGTGGGAAGCTCACGTTCAAACCAGGCGTTTGAATCCATAATCTGCTGCAAATCTGAACTTACACCACCACCAAAGGTGAAGATGAATTTTCCTGCGATGTTGTATATCTCTCCGCGCTTGAGATGGTAGATATTGTCAGCAATTTTGCCTGCTTGTCCGCCAAACAAATCAACAGTGGGGAAGGATTCAATTATATCAAAGTTTTCGTGAGTGCCGTCAACAAAGAGGATGGTGTATTTCTGGGACTTCAGAAATTCAACTTTTTCTGTTTCTTCAGCACTTTCGTTCCACAGAAAGCCAAAATCACCGCAAACTACAAGGTAATCCTTCTCTGT
>CALEIO010000077.1 GCA_937875885.1 uncultured Clostridia bacterium
GCCGACGGCCGCGGTCCCGCGTGGTCCAACTCGCTCTTCGAAGACAACGCTCAGTTCGGTCTCGGTATGCGCGTTTCTGCCGATAAGCTCTACGGCTTCGCCATGGAACTCGTCGACAAGGTTCTCGCCAAGCCCGAGGCTCCCGAAGCCATCAAGGCGATCTGGACGAAGATCAAGGGCATCAACCAGTACGACGAGAAGGGTCAGGGCGTCGAAGAGATGCGCGCCGCCGTCGCTGAGCTCAAGGCTGCTCTCAAGAACGGTTGCTGCTCCGGTAAGGAAGGTCCTTGCACTTGCGCCGTCGGTCGTCAGCTCCTCTCCGTTGCTGATAACCTCGTCCGTAAGTCCGTCTGGATTCTCGGCGGTGACGGCTGGGCATACGATATCGGCTTCGGTGGTCTTGACCACGTTATCGCTTCCGGCGAGGACGTAAACATCATGGTATTCGATACCGAGGTTTACTCCAACACAGGCGGTCAGGCTTCCAAGGCTTCTCAGATCGGTCAGGTTGCTCAGTTCGCAGCAGCTGGTAAGGCTATCAAGAAGAAGTCTCTTGCTGACATCGCAATGAGCTACGGCTACATCTACGTTGCACAGATCGCTATGGGTGCTGATATGAACCAGACACTCAAGGCTATCAAGGAAGCTGAGTCCTACAACGGTCCTTCTCTCATCATCGGCTATGCTCCCTGTGAGATGCACTCCATCAAGGGCGGTATGGTTAACTGTCAGAAGGAAATGGCTCGCGCAGTTGAGTGTGGTTACTGGAACAACTTCCGTTACGATCCCAGACTCAAGGCAGAGGGCAAGAATCCCTTCGTTCTTGACAGCAAGGCTCCTGTTGCTGATTATAAGGAGTTCATCCTTTCTGAGGCACGTTACAGCTCACTGACACGTTCCTTCCCCGAGAGAGCAGAAGCACTCTTTGAGGCTGCTAAGGAAAATGCAGAGGCTCGTTACGAGGAGCTCAAGAAGAGAGCAGAGCAGTAATATCGGCTCACTTCTGAATTCTTAAATGAATAATGCGGAAATTCCGCAAAGAATCCCCCGGTTGAGAAATCAGCCGGGGGTGTTTTTATGCACAAAAACCCCGAGGAACTAAACTCCTCGGGGTTTGGTTCTGTTATTGAGTTTTATGATGAGCGTACAGGCTATTATCTGTAGATTGACTCAATCATCTCGCGGTTTGTGATTTTCCAGTTGTTGAAATCAGATCCTGCACCGGTGATTGTATAGGTGATGTTTTCATCCTTGCGCTCGTTGCCGGTGTAGGTCTGGAAATAGTGGGTGCGGACAATGGGCTCACCGGGAGCAATTTCGGAGTATGCACGGCCGTAGTCTGTGTTGGTTTCGATGTTTGCGGATTTCACGATGGTAGCGTGGAGGTTATCCTGAGAAACCTGTGCATGGCTTGTGGCAAGGGGTGTGCCTGCTTTGCCGCTTTCTTTTACCAGAAGTGCGGTGAGATTTGCATCTTTGTAGTCCTCCCTGTCAGAGGAAAGCATTCCGTGGTCACCTGTGATGATGATGGTGGCATCTTCGTAAAGATCCTTATCTTTCAGCTCCTGCAAATACTCTGTAAGGAACTTGAAAACACCTGTAGTCTGTGCAAGAGAGTTGTAATTGTCGCCGATTTTAATATTGCAGTCCTCGTCAAGTGTAAAGGGAGAGTGGCAACCTCTCAGATGCATAAATGTAAAGGTGCCTTCCTGCGACTGTGTGGAAAGACCTGTTTCAGTGAACTCGTCGTAGAGTTCGGCATCGCTTGACTGGGTCAATTCATATTTTGCAGCGTCGCCGTCAAGGGAAACAACACCGTTGAAAGAATCGGAACTGATAGTGCCTGATTTGAGCATTTCGGGAGCCCAGAAGTAGGAGGAAAGCTCAAACATCTTTCCAAGGAGTCTTAGGTGGTTATCGATGGTGTAACCCTCTGCGGCAGATGTGTTGGAAACGAAATCTGTAAAGACACCTGCGTTGTCATAGGAGTAATACGTGGGAATATAAAGATTGATTTTGTAGCCGTTGGCTTTGATGTCTTTGAGGAAAGTAGAGTTTGTATAGGCATTTTCAAAATAACCTTTTCTGGATGTAAAGTCATTCTCCATACCTGTGAGCATAGAGGTTATAGCAGGGAATGTACGGGGATACTTTGAAATGTTGTCAGCATAGTAGGTGAATCCGTCCAACTGATCAATATAGGGGGATTTGGATCTTGAAAACTCTCTGAAATAGTAATCATCAAAGCGGTCAAGAACAATAACAATAATGTTTTTCTTTGTGGATACTTCAAGAATGTTGTTGGTTGTCAGGTATGTAAGACCTGCTGCAGGGTTGTGTTCTGTGCTGTCTTCCTCGTACTGTGAAAAATAGGTGATTGCGGAAGGAATAGTTGTGGCAAGTTGCATCACCATTACAAGTACCAGCAGAAAAGAGATGATAGACCTGCCCTGTGCAGCTTTTTTGCTGTAAACAGAGAACCAGAAAATTACTGTTGCAAGGATTACCCATACTGCAAAATTGATGATTATTTTTGTGGGAGTGGGGACGGGAGCGTTACCGTCACCGGGCATTCCCTGGAAAGTTAAGGTTGTCACCATATTCTGTACAAATCCCAGAATCGGAATGAAAGAATATAGCCAGAAAAGACAGTTGTATGCGGTACCCTTTGTGAATATGAGGGAGGTGAAGAAAATCAGTCCCACAAGTAAAGAGCCGAGGGTCCACAAGAGAGCAAAATCTCCGAATACAAAGTTGAATTCAGAAGCGTTTGCAAAGAATACGTTGAAACCGGAGCAGATAAGCAGAGCAAAGGGTGCTGCAAAGCTTACCAGCAGAGAAAGAAGAACCTTCTTTTTGTTGATACCCAGACGCTCTTTAAGGGCTTTCTTTGGTGTTTTTTCGGGGGTTGTTTCAGAAACAATATTAATGTCGGACATAGTAAGCATCCCTTCGTAATAATATATCGAACTGTGCATTATTATACATTATATAATATATCACACAGAGGGCGCAAAAGCAACATAATATATGAAACTAAAGTGTGGATGTTTTGTGTTGGTTTGGTGTTGAGTGGCAGGTAAACTGCATAAGTGCACAGGACAGTTGCAGAAAAGTAATTTGAGAAAAAGTAAAATCTTTTGAAGAAATATTATAAAAAAGTATTGACAAACTGCAATTTATCACATATAATTGTTGTTGCTGCTTTTAGTAGCACATATGGCGGAATAGCTCAGTTGGCTAGAGCATTCGGTTCATACCCGAAGTGTCGTAGGTTCAAGTCCTATTTCCGCTACCATGTGGCCCGGTGGTCAAGAGGTTAAGACACCGCCCTTTCACGGCGGTAACACGAGTTCGATTCTCGTCCGGGTC
>CALEIO010000078.1 GCA_937875885.1 uncultured Clostridia bacterium
TTTCAGCATCGGCAGGTGCCTCTGCCTCAACAGCGGCAGAGCCCTGAACGCCCTGTTTGCCCTCAAGAACAGCATCAGCCATAGTAGCGGCAATCAACTTAACTGCACGGATAGCATCGTCGTTGCCGGGAATTACATAGTCAATCTCATCAGGATCGCAGTTGGTATCAACAATAGCAACGATCGGAATGTTGAGCTTCTTAGCTTCAGAAACTGCAATTCTTTCCTTGCGGGGGTCAACGATGAAGAGAGCGCCGGGGAGCTTCTTCATATCTTTGATGCCGCCGAGGAACTTCTCGAGCTTCTCGATTTCGAGCTTGAGCTTGATAACTTCCTTCTTGGGAAGAAGCTCAAATGTACCGTCAGCCTCCATAGCACGGAGCTGCTTGAGTCTGCCGATTCTACGACGGATAGTTGTGAAGTTTGTGAGCATACCGCCGAGCCAACGAGCGTTTACATAGTAAGCGCCTGCACGCTCTGCCTCTTCCTTGATGCTGTCCATAGCCTGCTTCTTTGTACCAACAAAGAGAACATTCTTGCCCTCAACAGCAACATCACGAACGAAGCTGTAAGCCTCTTCGAGCTTCTTAACTGTCTTCTGGAGATCGATAATGTAGATACCGTTTCTCTCTGTGAAGATGTACTCTGCCATCTTGGGGTTCCATCTTCTGGTCTGGTGACCAAAGTGTACGCCAGCTTCGAGGAGCTGTTTCATAGATACTACTGACATGTTTATTCCTCCTAAGGTTAAACCTCCGACAGACCTTTGAATTTTGCTCGTTTATACTTAAAAAGTACACCGCGGAGCAAGCCTGCCGTGCGTAGTGCCTGAATATTTTAGCAAAAGAGTAAGCAAATGTCAAGTGTTTTTCAGGTTTTTTCTTATTTTTTTCAGTGTTTTTTGTGCCGTTTTCCAATGTTATCACACAATCAAATAAACCATCACATATATTATTACAGAAAATGTCACATAAAAAGCAAAAAGCAGCCGCAAAAGCGACTGCTTTGATATTACCATCTGTCAAAAAATCTGTGACTGTTATGTGCAACTACAAACTCCTGGGACTCGTGGAAACCACTTGTGCAGAGTGCAGGTGCATAGAAATATACGATGTTGTGCTGAACTGCAGCGCCACCTTCATCAAAAATGAACTTAACCGCATTAAGTACATCTTCGTTAGGTGTGTTGTAAAGTCCACCATAATAACCCATACTGGTTCTGAGAGCTTCTACGGACTTGTATCCGTCAGAAATCATAGTGTCTCTGATAGCCTGTGCAACCAGACAGCAGCCAATGTAACCCTCGCCACCTGCTTCACCCATAACGAGATGCTCAAGAATATCTCTGTCATAAGAGGTAAGGGTGATTGAGTAACTAACATAAGAAGGGTCAGGCTTTGCAATATCAAGAAGATACTTGCTGTTTGTGGAAACAGTAGCTGCAGGATTGCTGGAGATTACAGTATTCTCTGCTTTCTTGATAACCTTTGCAGTTTTCTCTGCCTTAACCTTAGCACTGTCAAAAGACTTTGCTTTCTTTGCAGTTGAATCGTCCTGCTTGTTTGTCAGGTTCTTATCATCTACATAAGATTTAGTTACACGGTCATTTTCTTTAATTTCGGTTGTGCTTTGTGTAGCTGTTGCACCGGAAACTGTCTGTGCGCTTGCAAAGAACACGGCGCAAGGAACAACAATGATTGTAATGATGAGAGAAAGCGATACTACGGCAGCCAACCTTTTGAATCTTTTCATAAAATTCGTCCTCCTTATTTACGGATACAGCAACTTAAAAGTCACTTGTGAGCTTGTCTTAAATTATGTTAAGACCGGTTCACGTGTACCCTTGGACAACTCAGCCGAAAATGTCACACTCGAAGGGACCAATCAAGGATTTCAGAATGAAATCGTAAATTTTGACCATCCGCTCCGATTTTCGAAAGCGTTGTTTTTAAGCGGTAATATTTTGCTTAATCACACAATCTCAGGTGCTATTTAAGCATATATGCAAAAAAATTGCAAAGATTTTAAAAAGCAATTATTTTTCTTTATAATCATTATTTTTGCCTTTTTATTCTTTTGTGGAACTATTTTTCGTTATTATGCACATAATTTTGCTGTTTGTTTCGTCACTATTGCTTTATGCCACAAATTTTTCGGTGCAGCTTATTTACTAAATATTTTCTGTACTTTGGATTTCTTTTGTTGATATTTAACATTATGATTGACTAATATGGTATCTTCACCAATTAGGCTTATATCACACCAGGGTATGAATAAATCCTCATTTCTTCCGAATAATCCGAAACACCTAGGGCGTCCAAACACCACTATAGACACTATCTGCGAGGTCACGGTATCTATCTCAACATCATCCGCAAAACCTAACCTACAACCATTAGAACTGTTGATAACCTCTTTATGTCTTAACTCTGCAATTCTGCAAATCATTTTCACACACCCTTTTATGCTTACTATTAATAGTATATTGCGATTATTTCCATTTATTACATACAGCCAAATCATTCTGAATTTTTTGTAATTGCTATTGAAAAAATCCTGTTCTATGTTAAAATATATAATATGTTTGGAGGTATGATTATGTTATCATTCTTAAATAAAGCACCTGTAATAAAAGAAAAGAATATGGCTTTCAGAATTATTCTTCCTATTTTATCTTTTATTACAAGCATTTTCGTTTTTGCTCCTGTTATCACCGGTTTCAAGTGGCAGGAGGCTGTTGCAGGTTACTCACCTGTTCATCTTGTATTCAAGGGACTCTTTGGTATTTCGTTAATTGCTTGTTCAATTATCTATGCTTTCACAAAGAATGTCCCTGCTACAGGTGTTGCCGCAATATTCGGATTCATTTCCGCTTTATTCCCCTTACTCAGAAGCGTTTCCGATTGTATTCAGGCAAAGAATTTTTCAGAGCAATTCTCTATGACAACAGACTACTCACCCTATCTTATTTCTATTTGCGTATATCTGTTGCTGGCGATGCTTTGTCTTTCCACAGCACTTTATTCTGCGGGGCTTTTGCCTTATCCCATAATAATTCTTGTTCTTTCTGCTATAACGCTTCTTGCAGTTTTATTTGTAACAATAGAAAGAGTGACAGCTTTAAGTGTAAACATTTTTGAAGTTATTTGTTTTGCTTATGCAGCTTTTGCTGTTTCAATCCCTGTACTCTTTGTACTCTCTGTAAGAACACGCAAATCAATCGAAAAAGAACAAATCACAGAATCAACAGAGGAAACGCTATGAGAATTGTAAGAAACCCAGTACTGAAATCTGATAAAAGGATTCCCGTAACCATCATCATCATTGCTGTTGTAATGTTCATTCTTTCAATCATCGACGTTACAATCACTTTCAGCAAAGGTGTGGTTGCACTTAATTTAGGCTCTCTGGGAATGTGGTCTTCCCTGCTTTCTATCATTCCTTTAAGTTGGGGACTCTGCACAGGTTTGCTGCTCAAAACAAAGAAAGTAAACTTTGCAAAAATTCCTGCATACATAATATGCGCAATGATTGCTCTGGCTTATGCACTTTACATCGTTATTGCAGGTCAGAAAAATTCTGTAACAAATATTCTTCTCTTTTCGCTTGCTGTGTTGTTAATTTATCCTTTTGTTATTTCAACACTTACATTGGAAGGCAGACTTTACAACAGAGTGTTTGCTACACTTTTCACAAGCATCCTGCTTGGTATCACTTTTATTGGTGCTGTAATTTACTTTGTATTGAAAGGTGCAGTAATTTTCACATTACTTCTCCCCACTCTTATGTACGTTGAGCTTTTGCTTATTGTATTCTGCTTCAATCTTGAAAAACCCACAAAGAACACAGAGAAGAAAACTGTTATTACTCATTAAAAAACTAAAACATTACATATAACAAAACGCGATGTGTAACAAGTACACATCGCGTTTTGTTTTGGGAGATTATATCAGACCAAGTCAGTTTACTACAAGTCCGCTGAAATTATTTTCAAGCATAGCTCTGGTTACATTTGTAAAACTGATATCAGTAAGGTCAACCAGAACATAGTTACCAACACTGTAAGAACTTAAAACAGTCATACTCTTGTTCTGTTCAAGTTCAGCACATCTCTTCTCAACCATAGAAGAAGCTGTAGTCTCATCTGTAAACTCATATATATAAACCATATGGTCTATATTTCCATCATCATCAAAATATACTATCCAGATGTATGCATCAAAATAATTGATTACAAGTCTTTCATCGTCTGTAACAAGATTTTCAATATCCTCTACAGTTGTAAAGTTATATTTATCTGTTACAGCATCAGTGCTCTGACCTGAAACATTAAAATTATTATCTTTTCCTGAACATCCAACTGCAGTAAAAAGCATCACAGCCATAATTAATACAGCAAAAAAGCTCAACATAAAATTACTTTTTCTCATACACGTCACCAAATATTGAACAATTAAAGAAAAGCAACCACAAGCGGTTGTAATAAGTTGAAATTCACAATTAAAAGCAAGACGATAAAACAGCAAAAAGCCCTTTGGAATCATCTTTTCTTTTATTGTATGAAAGAGTTTAGCACTTAATTATATATATTTCAAACAACAATATTGTAATAAAAAATGACACTGATGAAACCACATTAGTGCATTTATTTACACACCATAAATACATGCTTTGCTATAAAACCTGAACATATATTATACCAACCAACACAACAGAAGTTGCCTTTTGCGGGTATATTAATACATAATCCTACACTTACATTTGACAAACAAATCAGAACATTTGTGTAACAATTAAAACACAAAGCAAAAGGAGGCTTTTGATGCAGATTATATATCTGGATACACTATTATGCGTCAACCTGTTTATAGACTACATACTTTTGGTACTAATCAGGAAAATACTGCATATCCGCGCAAAAAGCAGAAAACTGATTATTGCCTCAATAGTGGGAGCGACATCTTCTCTCATAGTACTTCTTCCCCGTTATTCTGTTTTTCTTTCTGCAATATACAAAATAGCTGGTGCAATAATCATTGTACTCCTGGCGTTTGGCAAAACAGATTTCAGAAGACTGTGTGTACGGTTTCTTACCTTTCTCGGATTCAGTATGATTTTATCTGCATCAGTCGTAATAATGAATAATCTTTTTTCAGCAGAAAATATCATCATATACAATGACTATATATACTTTGATATTTCTCCTGCCGCTCTTATTGTTTCAACAGGAATTATCTATGGTTGCATCATTATGTATATGAAGTTTGGTAGTGTACATAGAATCAGAAGTGAAATACACAAGGTAACACTTAGCACAGACAACATTAAGAAGCTGACTTTTGAATCAGTTTTAGATACGGGATGTACACTGAAAGAGCCCTTTTCCGGATTACCTGTGATACTGACGGAAGAAGCAATTTACGGAGATATGGGCATTAAGGAAAACAAACTTCGTATTATTCCTTTCTCAACGGCAGCGGGCTCGGATATAATTCTGGGTTTCAAACCAAACAAGGTTGAAATTGACGGTAAGCTCTTGCAAAAAGGATGTTACATAGGAATATGCAAAAACAAACTCAAAGGCGAAATAAAATCCATTATGGGTTGCGAATTGTTGGAGGCAATATAATGTTTTTACTTAACATCATCAGAAAAATCAAAATATTCACATTCAATATTTTTAATAAAAACCAGGTTTTCTACATAAACGGAAGCGAAACTCTTCCCCCGCCCCTGCATGCAGAAGAAGAAAAAGACATCTTAGAACAAATCAAAAACGGGAATGAAAATCTACGGGAAAAGCTGATTGTTCACAACCTGCGACTTGTAGTGTACATTGCAAAAAAATTTGAAAACACCCAGACAACTGTTGAGGACCTGATATCAATAGGTACAATTGGTCTCATTAAAGCTGTAAACACATTCTCTCCTGATAGAAATATAAAACTTGCAACCTATGCAAGCAGATGTATAGAAAATGAAATACTTATGTTTTTACGAAAATCTTCACAGAGCAAAAATGAAGTTTCTATTGATGAACCCCTCAACACCGATTGGGACGGCAACGAACTACTTCTGTGCGACGTACTGGGCAGCGAACCCGACACAGTAAATGTAAACATAGAAAAAGAACTGGAAACCCAGCAACTATTGCTTGCTGTTTCCCGATTATCTCAAAGAGAAAGCAGGATAATGGAACTACGATTCGGACTGAACGGATATAGAGAGCACACTCAAAAACAAGTAGCAGATATCCTGGGAATTTCACAATCGTACATTTCAAGGCTTGAAAAGAAGATTGTTGAAAGGCTCAAACGCGAACTGGAGAAAACAGTATATCAATAACACACAATAAAAAACACAGGACCGAAATACCGATCCTGTGTTTATTTTTATATCACAGTACATTATCCTCTGTCATTGAGCTATATTCTGTGGTTGTAATTGTTGTATCTTTAGTTTCTTCCTGGGTGTTCTCATTACCGATAATTCCATCCTGATCATTAATAGTGCCGTTATCACCATTATCAGAACCCATTTTGTCAGTGTTATCTGTAGGGAGAATAGTTGAAACCATTGATTCAACCACATCACCAACATTTTCGTTACGCTTGCAAGCGCAAAGCAGCATCAGTACACTCAGACATACAAGAACAATTGCAATTGATTTTTTCATAATTCACCTCAAAATAAATAATACCGTCCTTCTGTGTGGACGGTATTATTATGCGATAAATTATATAAATTATGTTTAATCAAACAAATCATCTATGGAAATAACTTTTTTGATCATTTTTAGAGTCTTTTCATCCCAGACCTCAACTGTAAATGTATTTTTAGTAAAATCAGAAATTCTGATTCCACCATTCACACGCTCACAAGCACTGTCAAGATACATAAACTTTCCGTTGCTGTCGAAACGAACACCTACAGAATCAGGTTTATTCTGCTTCCAGGTACCAATATGAGAAACACCGGTTTCAGAGCTTACACCAAGACCAAAACCATTACGGAGATTTTTATTCCAATCTCCCCAATAGCAAAGGCTTCCGTCTTTATAGTAAAAGACACCTTTGCCGTGACGCATATCGTTAAGATACTCTCCCTCGTAAGCTGTGTTACCATCGGCCATTAAGGTTTTGCCTCTGCCACTTCGGTTTCGATTTTCATCAAGCTGACCGTAATAGCTGTAAACAAGGCCATTGCTCTCAATAACAGTTTCGGGTGCGTTTTCTTCAATGTACTCTACAGACTCCTTCACCTGAGAAACCTCATCTGTAGTTGAAATCTCGCATTCGGGACTTACAAAAACTTCATCTGTTTCTACTGTATGAGGGATGTTTACAGAATGAG
>CALEIO010000079.1 GCA_937875885.1 uncultured Clostridia bacterium
TTGTATCCACACCATAAAAAGTCAGCACAATCTCACCCTCTCTCCATTTGCAATTTCATCGGGACGTTTTATCTGCGGATTAAGCTCAACAAGCTTCTGCACAGATACTCCCGTTTTGTGTGCAATATCAAATAATGTTTCTCCGTCACAAGTTGTGTATTCTGAAGACTTTGCTTCATTTTCTTCGTTGGCTTCCCTTACAAACTTAAAGCTGTAGGTGAGCAGGTCGGGTGTAACCTCACCCTCCACCTGAAGGGATGAAAAACAAGCAAAAACAGGATGTGCCCCGGGCAGAGTCAGAAGCTGCTCCTTGCCAAGGTCAAATTCCCTCTGCAGCCTTTTGTACTGTTCAAGGCAGTCTGCACCCGCAAACTCACCTTTGCCCGAATACACCACAAACTCACGTATGGCATCTCCAATTTTTTTGCCCTTGCCGTACACCACAGCCCCTGTGTGAGAATACTCATTTGTAACCTTAATGCTCAAAGGATTCCTTGGCCACTCAAAATCTCCGAATTTCATTTTTGCAAGTATCATCCGTTTTCCTCCACTTCCAAAGAAAGCTCTCTGCCGTATCGGCGTCGGTCTCTCTCAAACTCTGCACTCAGAGCTTCTGCCTGGTTCAAAAAATTCTCTGCAATATACTGTTCACTGTTACTCATCTCAAAGCTCCGCTCCTTTGTGTGCACGTGAGCACGTTAGTGTAATCTCCTGTCGGCTGTTAAGATTTGCATCACGTTTACTTACAATCTTTGTAATTCTGCAGCCGTCGTAAGTCACATCCGTAACCTCTCTGTAAAGGCACAGGGATTTGTTCACATAAGGTTCCGGGAACAAGCCCTCCCCCTGCACCGTCATTGTAATACTATATTTTTCATCGGGGCAGATATATTCCTCCACCCCACCGCAAAGAAACTCTTTAAGCTCATAAGCCGTACACTCCTGACGCACCTCAAAATGTGTCACAAAAGGTATTTCCGCACCTTCCAGCAGAATCCTCTCGTAATACACCTCAGGCTCGGTGTCTTCAGGCTCATCGGGGTCTGTGTCGGGTTTTTCGGGCTCTACATTGTTCTTTGTGAAGACATACATAGCCGTCACATTCTGCTTCCACACAGTCATATTGCTGTCGTATCCGCTGTCTGCAACAGTTATCTTGCCAAGCACCTGCTCCTCGTCGGCAATCCGCAGAGCATAAGCCAGCTTCTGCGAGAGCAGGGTAAGGGCGCGCTTGCCCTCACCCTGGGGAGCATAAAGACAAAACTCCAGGTTTGCCTTTACTGTTTCTCCCTTCTGCTCTCTTATATATTCCTCTTTCCCCACACTGCAGGCTACAAGAAACCCCTCAACGGGCTTTTCTGCATATTCCCCTCTGCCGCCGAAAATAAACCTTGCATCAGAAAATTCACCCGATGATTTTAGCTTTCTTACAAAGCCGTCAAGCACATTTGTCATATTCATCATAATCATCCTCCACAGGGGGATAACAAGGAGTGAGCACCGCCCACAGATAAAGCTCTCTGTTGTCGGCTTTCACCCTCTCCACTCGCTTGATTGTGTATCTGGCGTCTGCGGTTTCTATCACCGTATTGCGGTAATCCACAACCCCAAGGTTTGCAGGTGCAATCATAAGGTAATGTCCACCATCAAACATTCCCGCAGGCAGAGCAGTACCCCCAAGGTACATCTTATTTTTGTACATCAGCGGCTGAATAATCGCCTTTGAGCTTATACAAGCGGCTTTACCACAGATTTTCACATCGTCACCAAAGCGATAAATCATCTTCTCCATTGCGCCGTAAACACTCATATCCTTACCCCCTGAAAGCAGAATCCGCTCTCTGTACCGATAAGGTCCCCAATGGCCTCTTTCTCTGTCTGCCAGAGCTTAAAAGCGTGCTCTGCCTCATCCTCTGAAACAGTAACGCTCACATTGCCTGCAGCAAAACCTTTCACCTTGGTCACGTGGGAATACATACAGTATTTGTAATAAGCAAGTACACCTGCCGCGTTTGAAAGCCTCAGTTCATTATCCTGGGTAAGCACCGCACAGGGCAGAATCATCCGCTCAATCTCCTTTGTGGCATCCACACACAGCACCGTCCACTTTGAGACCTCACAGGGCTCAAGACCGGACACAAGAGCAAATCTGTTAATTGTTTCGTTTAGTCTCAAGCCACTACCTCCTTATCAGTATGTAAGCTTTACTGATGCATCGCCAAAGATTTTTGCAAAGCCCGTAATACAGCTGATGGTAGCACGCTCAAGCTGTCTGTCGATGAGCTTGTCGTAGTCTGTGATGATATCGCCTGCCTGCACCATCTCAAGAGCACAATTCTTGTCAAGAGCAATCACAGTACCCTTGTCAACAGCACTTGTGTGCACAAGCTTTGCACCAAGAGGTGTCACCATAGCGCCTGTGCCGTGGAAATTCTGACCCGCTGTGCTGTCTTTAAGTTCAGAGATGCCAAGCATCTTCACCATACCGTCTGTAGGTGCAATGATGGTTGTCATATTGTAGGGAGAAAGCTTTGCCCACAGAGCCACCAGGTCTGCATAGGAAAGCTTGTCTGTGTCCACAGCCTCAATGCCTGCACAGGGATTCTGATTGCCGTCACCTGCAAGGAGCACCTCTACTGCATCCTTAAGCTGTGCTCTTGCAATGTAAGCACCAATCTGCTTGAGTGTTACCGTAAACAGGTCAAGGCGCTGAAAACGAAGTGCCTCGTAAGAAGAAACAAGCATTCTGCCGCGCTTGTGAAGCTTCACAAGATTTTCGCTTGTAGAAACCTTTGTCTGGGGAATGAATGCACCCTCGGAAACCTTTACAAGAGTTTTGTCGTCATCGCAGGGAGTTGATGTGATACTTCTGTAATCCATACCGTTGATAACCGTTTTGGTTGCGATAATGTCAGAGAGCACATCTGCCTCTTCCATACCCTGACGTACAGCACGGCTCACATATTCAGGAAAAAGTGCCGCAGAATCTGCAGTCTGGAAGAATTTCTCCACAGGGTCAGACTTTGCACCCTTTACCCTGATGTCAAATCTCTTGAGCTGACGGGAGAAAGCATCCAGACCCTCGTCGGGTGTACCCACGTAGTTAGCAGAAGGGTCAAGCTCCTCCAGAATATCTGTCATGCTCTTTGTACCCATACCGTACATACCCTTATCAAGGGAAATCTTTTCATAAAATGCCATATCAATAACCTCTCCTTTTAATTAAAGAATAATGCCTGCTGTGTCGTTATCCACAGTAACAACAAGCACCTGTGTGCCGTCGGAATCAGCTGTGATTCTGCCATTTTCAGCAGCTGCCACAGTCTGCCAGCCAAAGCCGAGTGTGCCCTGCACCATTGTCTGCACATAGCCTTTAAGCTGTACAGCAGCATAGCCCTCGCGCACATTCACCGCAAAGCCGCAGATTCTGTCGCCTGCAGCACAGGGTGCAACCTTGCCATCCTGAGTAAACTTAACAGGCACACCTGCTTTTGTAAGTGTGCTGTCCGCCTCAAAGGTAAGCACGTTTTCGTTAAAACCGTTAAAACTTAAATTCATAATAACCTCCGGATAAATCAAATTCTGAATTCTTTATTATTCTCTGCAATCTTTGCAGAGCCGCTTGTAAGCTGGGGCGTGGGCATAAACTTCTTTTCTGCCTTTGCCTTGTAAGCCTCGTAAAACTCCTTGAGTTGAGGAATACTGAGTCCCTCCAGAGCATTCTCCATAGTCTTTCTGGAAACACCGTTTTCAGAGAGAAGGGAAAGTCGCAGCACCTCGCCTTTAAGGCTTTCCTTGTATTCATCTCCCTGGGCGGCTCTTTTTTCCAGATTAGCAATATAAGCATAGAGTCGCTTGGCCTGCTCAACGCTCAGGGTAACACCCTCGCCTGTGCCAAGTGATTTAATGATGTCATTCATATCAGTAAAATCCTTTCTGTCTTTGTCCTTGTAAGCCTTGATAACACCTGCTTCTCTCTGGGCAGGTACAGCCACAAAGCTCCACTCGTAAGCATCAGAGATATCGCAAAGCTCAAAGTAACATCGGGTATTGCCGTAGTATTCACCTGCAAAATGTCCGCAATGCTCACGTCTGTCTTTGCCACACACAGAGCAGATAATCCTGTCTGCACTGCAACCCACGCTCACCTCTTTGCAGATACCGCTTTCAATCTGTGTAATCATATCCTTGGTCTTTTCGCACACAGGCATATATGCCCTTGCAACCAGACGGAAATAGTCATCACCCGAAAGGGTCTTTCTGCCCTCAACCGCCTCAACAGAGCACTGAAAAATTCTGGCAGTCTGGTTTTCCATTCTGGGATTGTGGTCGCAGATGCCCGTCTTGCCCACAAAGAGCTTTTCAAGCTCAAAGAGCGCCTCAACGGTAAAGCGTTCGTTATCTCTGTCGATATCATTGTTGCACAGCTCCACAGAGAAAACATAAACCTCGTTTTCTGCAAACTCTCTGCGGGTATATTTGTTTATAAGCGCAAGCTCCTCTTTGGTTGCTGTGCTCTTTGCATTCTTTATAATCTCACCGCTTCTCAAACACTCACCTCCATTGTTTCTTCAAGCTGTCTTGCCTGAGCATTCAGAAGCCTTGCCTGGGCAAGCTGGGTTTCGTCCTGTAGAGAGATGTTGCTCCACTGCACATCTACAGAGGAATTCTCTCCGCAAAGTAGCAGATGTGCTCTGCAGATTTTTTCAATCACAGGTGTGAGCAAAGTTCTGAAATACTCCAGCTCACTTGTGAGGATATCTGTCTGCACAGCACTCATACGCTCTGTGCTTGACCAGGAAAGTCCCAGCAGAAAAGGTGGAATGCACAGCTTTGAAACAATCTGCTCAAGCATTCGCCTTATGGGGATATCGCAGTCAAGAATCTGGCTGTCTGCGCCGATAACCTTGATAGAAACATCACCCACAGCCACAAAGTCGCACACGCCTCTGTCATCCCTCATAGCCTTGCTCCACTCTCTTGCAATCTCTGCGGCACGTTGCTTTGCACCTGCCTGGGCAGAGTCAGAGGGCTTGTATGTAATCGCATAGCGGATATTGCCCGCACGCTCCCAGTTACTGCCGATAGCCGATAAAATCTTCAGCAGCACAGAGCTTACAAAAGGCAGACCCTTCATAATTGAGTTTCCCTTGAAGCTTCCCGCTTCGGGATTCAGCAAAGAGCACATAAGCAGCTCCTGCCTTTCAAAGGGAGTGTTAACAGCATCTTTGCGGCACAGCACAAGGTCAATGCTGTTTTTGCAGGGAGTCACCGTAACATTTTTGAGGGAAGCGTTGCACAAGACAGAAATCCCCCTCATATTTTCAGCAGGCACCATCTCGCCCACAGCTGTGCCGTATGTAAGAAGCTGGTCAAAATATCCGTACACAAAGTTGCACAGACCATTTGCACCACCTGCCACCTGAACACCATTTACAAATTCATCCAGACACCTCTGTGCAGATTCATCCTCTGCACTCACCTTAAATGTACCTACAAGGCGCACAAGTTTGCTGATGGCCGCATCAATCACAGGCACAGCTTCTCGCAGTGAAGAGTAGAGTTCCATTTCTGCTTCTGTCAAAGGACTGTATCTTTCAATCGCAGAAAAAGGATGTGCCGCACCCGAGTACTGTGAAGTTGTCTGAACAACACAGGGCTGCGGCTTGATTCTTTTAGAAAATAACTTCACAGTTTTTCCTCCTGTCGGTGGCAAAGGCAACAAAATCCTCTGCCCCGTCTTCTAAAATTGTAGTGACGAAATATCTTATATCGTCCATAGCGTGGTCATTTTCTTTGACGGGCACTTCTGCACCCTCTTTCTGGTCCCAACGATAAAGCGCGAACTCCCTTACCGAATCCCTGCAGTTTTCGCAAATCATAATCCTGCCCTCTCTCAGCGCAGAGCTTACGCGCCGAATTCCGTCTGTCACCGAGTTTTGGGCTGGAATAACTGAAAATCTGCCGTGACGCTTTATCACCTGGATGAAGCTGGCAGCGGAGGGGTCCACCACAACACAGGAAACAGCCTTTGCCGAAGCAAGGTTTTCCAGAGCCTCGTAATGTTCCTCGTCGGTGCGCTGCGCACCCTCTTTTTTAGAGTCGTAGTAATACTCGTCAATTCTGTACCACACATCTGATTTTTTGCCCCACAAGCCAAAGGAAGCCGGGTTCACCGTTCCGTAATCGCAGGAGATTGCATAGTCATCAAATCCACCTGTGGGAACAGAGCAAAAGGCCTCTTCCTTGTCCATAAAGGGATACACAGCACCCGACACCGCTGTCCACTCGCCCTTAACAAATCTGCGATAAAAGCTGCCCGAGTAAAGCTGCTCGTAGCGTTTTCGCACCTCAGCCGAAAGCGCAGGATTATCATTCATCTTAAAGTGAATGTACAGAGCATTCTTCTCTTTTGCTTTCTTTATCCAGTTTGTATAGAACCAGTGTGCAGGATGCTCGGGGTTGCAATTAAACCAGAACTTGGAGCCGCTGACAGAACATCTTGCCAACGCCTGCTCTACAAAGGAACGCGGCATCAGCGCCACCTCGTCCAGGAGCACCCCCGACAAGGTCATACCCTGGATAAGCGCCGCTGAAGACTCGTCTTTTCCGCCAAAAAGATAGAATCTGTTTTCTCTACCCTTATAGCTGATTTGCAGGTAATTAGACGAGAGATTCTCTTTAACAGAGAAGCCCATTTCTTTGAGTATGGGCAGCACAGGGGTCGTCACATTTCGTCTGACAGAGCGTATTGTCTTTGAGCAAATTGCAAAGGATGCTCCCGAGAAACGGTAAAAAGCCCAGGCAACAAAAGATATTGCCATACAAAAGGTTTTTCCCGATCTCACAGCACCGTCGCAGATTACCGCATCACAATCTTTATACTTTGACCCCGAAGACCACCAACACATAGCGAGCAGTTGTTTTTCAGAGAAAGGCTTAAACTTCATTTGCCGCCTCATGGGCATTCAGCGCCTGGGCACCTCGGGCAATGGCATCATAAATGGGAGCGGCCCCACCCTCATCCTGAGTGCTGTCCTGAAGTTTTTCCAAGGCCTGATCCTATACCACGTCCAACTCTTTTTCTAGTTTGTTTTTTAACAGCTGGTCCGATATTTCCTAATTCCATCAATTTGCACCTCCTCTATATGTTTTTTCTATTTCCGATTTTTATTATATCATTAATAAATTTTATTTCAAATATAAAACCAATACAAACAGAAGAAAATGAATATAAATTAATTGAAAATTATAGAGATGGATATGATGATGAAATGTTTAAAGAAAAATATACATCATATTTTGAAAACTATGATTATATTGAAATGGTTGAATATAAACGTCATAAT
>CALEIO010000080.1 GCA_937875885.1 uncultured Clostridia bacterium
ACTTGCTGACCTTATCACACTTGCAGATGAGGTTGTTGATGATACAAAACCGTATGAGCTTTTCGACCCGGACGTTACATGGAAGAGAAAGACTGTTACCGACTTTATTGCAAGACCTTTGCAGGTTGAGGTGTTTAAAGGTGGTAAGCTCTTTTATAAATCGCCAGATGCAACTGCTATCAGGGATTACCGTGAACAGCAGGTCGAATCGCTTTGGGAAGAGGTTCAGCGATTTGAAAAACCGCACAAGTACTACGTTGACTATTCTCAAAAGCTTTGGGATTTAAAACACGAATTACTTGGCAAACACAATAAGTAAGGAGAGATTGTAATGAAAAAGAAAATTTCACTTTCCCTTACAATTGCTATTGCTCTGTTGTCTGCTGCAATTGCTTTTTCTCTGGCTTATGTGGTTGCTACTGCAGCTATGAATGCAAAGCTTACCGACCTGGGTCAGAAACAGGCTTTGTTTTCTACACTTTCTGACGTAGACAGCTATGTAAGAGAGAAGAGCTATTACAATATTGACAGAGAGAAACTTGTAGGCGAACTTTGTGAAGGCTATGCTGATGCTTCAGAGGGCAGACTTATCTACCTTACAGCTGAAGAGTATAAAGACAGCGAGTACACTGCAGAAGCAGGATACACAGTGCTTGTACTTGCAGACAGCTCCGCTCTTGTGGTGCTTACACAGGAACAGTTTGAGGAGGCATTGGACACATCACAGCCCCAGACAGAAACTTCTCTTGCAGAATAAGTTTTTACACAACTTAATAAAATGTTAATCTCCCACATATAATTAATAAGCTTATGTGGGAGGTTTTTTTATGCTTACGGTGCTGAATGTGGAGAAAAGAATACCACGGGGAAAGTGGCGCGGAGCGTTTGAGAAACTTTCTGTCAATACGCTCAAAGTGACCCGTGTTAATGAGCAGGGGATAAGTGTTGATTACATTAACTATATCTGTCGCAACGGAAGAGTGGACTGGCGCAGAATAAGCAATAAAGCAAAGGACGGCAGGATTAATCTGATATATACAGGAAAAGAAGAGGTGCCCGTTGATTGCGGCATAGTTACCTTTGTGCCTGCTGCTTTGCGACAAAGACTTTGCGGAAATATGGCTCTGGAAGTACTGAAACTTATGGAGAGGATTCCGCGACAACTTAAAGTTGGTGTCTATGACCCTTGGGGAGATTTTTCTGACCTTGCGGAATATCTGCTTAAATATGTGCCCGACGTGGTGGTAGTGACAAAGAATGTAGGACTGTACACAGAGCAGGCACAGCGGATTCTTGAGGAAACGGGAGCTGTGCTCGGGGTGAAAAGAAACGTTTCTGCTTTGTCTGCCTGCGGACTTATTGTCTCTCCCGACAGAGTCGACGAAAAGTTTACTCCAATGACAAAGGCTGTTGTGCTCACCTCCCGCGAACCTTGTGTCTCGCTGGGGTGCAGGGTGTATTATCGGTATGATTTCCGCTTACCTGCAGAGTTTGAGAGTTTGCGAATAAAAGAAACGGATGCAGAATATTTCGGCGGAGCTTTGTACTCTTTGTGCGGAGTTTACAGTCTGGGGTCTGTGGTGCCGTTTTTGTGTGTCAGCAATACGGATTCACAGACAAGTTTATCTTTGCGTAATTATCTTCAGGAGTGCTTCGGTACTTGACATATAGAAAAAATAAACATATAATAATATTTATGTAAATATGAAAACTGAAAGGATGGTCGGACATGGCTAAATCCATTTTAATTACAGCCGAGGGCTTAAAACAGCTCGAAGAAGAGCTCGATATTCTTAAAGGTGAAAAAAGAAAAGAAATTGCAGAAAAAATCAAGGTTGCTCGTTCCTACGGCGACCTTTCCGAAAACAGCGAGTATGACGATGCTATGAATGAGCAGGCTATCCTTGAGGCAAAGATTGCCAATATGGAGGCAACCCTCAAGTATGCTGTTATCATTGATGAGAACGAAATAACAAACGAGACTGTTCACGTGGGCTCTGTTGTAAAGCTTGAGAACATCACAGCAGGCAGAGAGGTTACCTACAAGATCACAGGCTCTAACGAAGCTAATCCCAGAGAGGCAAAAATTTCTGATGAATCTCCCATTGGCAAGGGTCTTCTCGGCCATAAGGTTGGAGATGTTGTAGAAATCGAAACTCCCGCAGGCATTGTAGGTCTTAAGGTTCTTGAGATTTCCAAGTAATAGCGATATTTCGGGCGGCTTGTGGGTCGCCCTTTCGCAATTTATTAATTGCATTCAAGTACAGGAAAGGAACGGTATGTATGAGTGAAAACAACCGCAGTGCAAATGCACCTGCAGAGATTAATGTAAGCGAACAGCAGCAGATCAGAATGGACAAGCTGGCTGCTTTGCAGCAGGCAGGCAAGCGCCCGGGGACGCTCTGCATCCAGCACCATATACC
>CALEIO010000081.1 GCA_937875885.1 uncultured Clostridia bacterium
TTGTAAAAGGCATAGTGGGCGATTACTTTAACGTAGTTGGTCTGCCGGTTGCAAGACTTTACAGAGAACTTCAAAGATAAAAATCTCAGGGGTGGAACTATGAGACACATATTTATACTTAATCCTGCAGCAGGAAAATCTGACAGAACACAGGAGTTCAGAAATCAGATTCATAAACTGCAGACAGATGACAGCGTAGAGATTTACATAACAAAAGGTGCAGGCGATGCAAGACACAAGGCGCAGACAGAGGCTTCTGTGGACGATGAAATCCGCATATATGCCTGCGGAGGCGACGGCACTGCAAACGAGGTGCTTTCAGGCATTGCAGGTCACAAGAACTGTGCTCTGGGAATTATTCCTTTAGGTTCAGGCAACGACTTTGTACGTGCCTTTGAACCCCTTACAAAGGAAGATTTTCTGGATGTTCAGCGTATGGTTGACGGAGAAGAAAAGCTCATTGACCTTATGGAGTGTAACGGCAACTATTCTATGAATATTATGTCGGTAGGTTTTGATGCAGTTGTTGCAAAGAATGTGGATAAATTCAAGCGCATACCTTTTGTAAGCGGAAGTCTTGCTTATAAACTTTCTCTTGCATATTGTCTTTTTACAAAGCGCAAGCACAAGGTCAAGATTCTTCTTGACGGAGAACCCTTTGAAAAAGCAGACTACAAAAACACAACCTTGCTTGCAGTTGGCGGCAACGGAAAGTTTTATGGTGGCGGATTCAAAGCAGCACCGATTGCAGACTTGAGCGACGGATATATGGACTTTGTCCACGTTAACACGATGTCTGTGCTTAAGTTTGTGAGCATAGTCGGCAAGTATAAAAAGGGCGAGCATATCAACAATCCCAAGATGCCATACATCAGCTTCAAAAGATGCAAGAAGATTCAGTTTATTGCTGAAACACCCATCGATATAAACTTTGACGGCGAGATTTTTGTGGAGACAAACCCCGAGGTAACCCTCCTTGAAAGCGCTCTCAGAATCATTCTGCCCAAAACTTATTAATAAATATAAAAGGTTGCTTTGCTTTTTTGTAAGGCAACCTTTGTTTTATTGCGGTTGATAAGTTGTAAAAGTTGTTGTGGGATAAAAGCAAGGATAATTTACTTTACAAAATATATGTAGTATAATCAAAATAGCAACTGTAGTATTATTTTACCGATAAACTTGAATTTGTGTGGGGTATATTAATATGGAAAGAATAGATAAAATAATATCTGAACATACATATTACACAAGAAAAGAAATAAAAAAATTGATTTCTCAAAAAGCGGTATATGTAAATGGCGAAGAAGTTAAAAGACCTGAATGTAAATATGAAGTAGCGGATATGTCTATAAAAATAAACGGTGAAGAAATAGAAATAAGAAAAAACATCTATTTGCTGCTGAACAAACCCAAAGGTTATGTGTCAGCAACAGAAGACAAATCCCAAAAGACAGTACTGGACCTGATTCCGCAAGAATATAAATACAGAGATTTATTCCCTGCAGGTCGACTTGACAAAGACACCACAGGACTTATGCTGATAACCGATGATGGAGAATTTGCACACAATATTTTATCACCAAGAAAACACGTGCAAAAAGAATACGAAGTAGTCCTTGATATTCCTGTTACATCAACTATGGTGGAAGAGTTCAGAAAAGGCGTGAACCTGAACGACGGAGAATGCAAGACAGCTTATCTGGAAATAACAGGAGAGTACTCCGCAAAGGTAACAATTACCGAGGGCAGATACCATCAGATAAAAAGAATGTTTGGTTGCTTTGGTGCAAAAGTTGTGGAACTGCACAGAATCCGCATAGGCAATTTGTACTTACCCAGAGAATTAAATCCCGGCGAGGTAAAAGAAGCTACCGAAACCGAACTGCAAAAAATCCAAGAAAGAAATTGAAAAACTAAAAAAATAAAACTAATAAAAGCTATGGGAGCGTAAAAACTCTCATAGCTTTTTATTTACTCGCACAGGTGCATCCTGCCCTCGTGGTCGGTGGTGTAGTTGCCTTCGGGGATAAGCTCGGAGATTGGCACAAACTCGTAGCCTTCGGCTCTTACTGCATCAATTATCATAGGGAAAGCCTCGGGGGTGTTCTTTGCTCCGTTGTGCATAAGAATTATGCTTCCGTTTTGCAGTTTCGATGTAATCTTTTGTACCATTTCGGCGGGACTGGGGTCCTTCCAGTCAAGAGAATCAACACTTGATACAAAAGTAAAGAGTGTGTTTGTAGAAATTTATATATTATGAAAAGTAGTTGATTTGTAGAGGAAATATGATAAAATTAATTTAAGAATATATTAGGATGTGTGAGGTATGACATTTTACGAAATTTTGGAAGTTAATGAGAATGCATCAAAAGAAGTAATACATATGGCATATAAAGCATTATGCAAAAAATACCATCCTGATATTTTTTCTGGGGATACAAAATATGCAGAAGAGCAAATGAAAAGAATCAATACTGCATATGATGTTCTCTCTGATGATGTAAAAAGGAAAGAATATGATATATCTTTAAAAGGGTATAGAGACAAAAAACAAGAGGATGAACCGATAGATATTTCAAAGAAAATATCAAAAATTCAAAGTAATAAAAAGAAGAAAATAATTATTTCAATTATATTGTTTGTTGTTTTGTTAATTGCTGTTATTGTTGGGATTTTGATTATTAATAACATTCATCAGAACGATTTAGATGAAGTTAAAACCGATGAAACAAAGTATTCCGATGATTATACCGTTGCAAATAATTATGACAATAACGATGATGAGCAATCTTTTGCGGAATGGTCGAATGAAAATAAGGAAAAGTCAGATTTTTTAGATAAACACATTGTCTTTGTTATTGATGGTTTTGGTAATTATTATTACACCTATGACCAAATGATATATGTCACACAACAAATGGAGGAATATGAGTTTTGGGCATATAACAAAGAACAAGCAATCGAGTTGGATTATGTTGCAAGTGATATAAATGCTATAGAGGGGATGATATCTGAAAAAGCTGACTTTTTAGATGAACGAATTGTTTTTGTTATAGGTGGTTTTGGGGATTATTATTTTACATATGATGAGCTGATGTCCGTTACACAAACTTTAGAAGAATATGAGTTTTGGGCATATAACATAGAATCTGCAATCTCAAAAGGTTATAAACAACATTCTGACAAATCGAGTAATAACCTAAACTCAAACAATACTAATCAATCGCAAGAAAAGAAGAACACTTGCCTTTCGGTTGGTTGTAATAATTTGTCGAACAACTATAATTACTATTGTAGTGAACATGCTTGTGCAGAAAGTGGATGTTATAGAGAAAAAGGATATGGGTATTCTTCGATATATTGTTCTTACCACAAATGTGGTGATGTGATGTGTGAAAACAGAAAAAAAGACTATGGATCTTATTGTAGCGAACACGAGTGTGCAAATTCATATTGTACATCTAAAAAATCTTCATTATCGGATTATTGTTATATACATGATGATTAACAAAAAAGCTATGAGAGTTTTTACGCTCCCATAGCTTTTTGTTTATTCAGAAATGTGCATCCTGCCCTCGTGGTCGGTGGTGTAGTCGCCCTCTAAAAGTATTTCGGAGATTGGCGCAAACTCATAGCCCTCGGCACGGACTGCATCAATTATCATAGGCAGTGCTTCGGGAGTGTTGGTTGCACCGTTATGCATAAGGATGATGCTTCCGTTTTGCAGTTTGTTTATTATCTTCTGTACCATTTCGGCGGCTGTGGGATTCTTCCAGTCAAGAGAATCGATGTCCCACTGAATGCAATACATATTCTGATCCTTTACGGCCTTTACAACGAGGTTGTTATAGTCGCCGTAAGGTGGGCGGAAAAGGGTGGGGTATTTGCCTGTAAGCTCTTTGATTTTGTTGTTGCAGTTTGTGATTTCGCTTGCCATTTCTTCTGTACTCAGTTTGGTCATATAGGGGTGAGTGTTGGAGTGATTCTCCACGTCGTGTCCTGCTTTTGCAATGGCTTTTACAGAGTCGGGATATTTGCTCACCCAATCTCCCACAAGAAAGAATGTGGCTGTAACCTGTTTCTCTTCCAGAATCTGCAGCAGGGTTTCTGTCTGCTCGTTGCCCCAGGCAGCGTCAAAGGAAATTGCTACCTTTTTATTCTCTGTTTCCACACAGTAGATTGGTATATCTCTGGGTTCGGCGGCCACAGCAACGGCTTTTGAGGTGGTTTTGATGGTAACCGTCAGGGCGGTTGCACCGAGAAGTATGCAGGAGAAAAGCACAAGTAAACTTGTTTTGGTAAGTGTGAAAATTTTCATAGTGAAACACCTCTTTGCAATTGTATGCAAGGGGTAAAGAAAAAAGCACCGAGGCTCTGAAAAAATCAGAACTTCGGTGCTGTGTTTTTAGTTCAATATCAGCGAACAATCTTCCACTTGATGCCCTGTGCTGTATCTTCAAGCACAACGCCCATATCTTTCAGCTCGTCGCGGATTCTGTCAGCTGTTGCCCAGTCTTTTTCTGCTCTTGCGCGGGTACGCTCTGCAATGAGAGCCTCAATCTTTTCTGCTTCTTCTGCAGTAGCGCCTGTGTCTTCTGTATCTGCATTTGACAGATTCTGTGCTGCCTCGATGAGATTAAGAGAAAGTACCTTGTCAAAATCTGCGATAAGGTAGAGTTTTGTTGCATCGTTAACGGGAGCCTTCAGTACATCGTAAAGGCAGGTAAGGCCCAGAGAAGTGTTCAGGTCGTTGCCTACTGCTTCTTTGAACTTTGCAATGTATTCTGCTGCCTTTTCTGTGTCTGCTTCTCCCTCTGCCTTGAGTGCGGCAATACGGGAGATAAGCTTATTGTATGCCACTACTGCATTGTCAAGGCTCTCAAATGTAAATGTGAGAGGCTTGCGGTAGTGGGACTGGAGGCAGAACAGACGGTATACCAGGGGATTGTAGCCCTTTTCTTCCAGGAGGGAAACGGTGAGGAATTCGCCCTTGGACTTGGACATCTTGCCGGAGTTGGTGTTCAGGTGGTGGACATGGAACCACTGCTTGCACCACTCATGGCCGATGAAGGCCTCGGACTGGGCGATCTCGTTGGTGTGGTGGGGGAAGGCATTGTCGATGCCGCCG